>NZ_JARAYQ010000073.1:0-34023 GCF_033794505.1 Streptomyces sp. MB09-01
CTCCTTCGACATCGACGCGAACGGCATCATGCACGTGACCGCGAAGGACCTCGGCACGGGCAAGGAGCAGAAGATGACCGTCACCGGCGGCTCCTCGCTCGGCAAGGACGAGGTCGACCGCATGCGCCAGGAGGCGGAGCAGTACGCGGACGAGGACCTCCGTCGCAAGGAGGCGGCCGAGTCCCGCAACCAGGGCGAGCAGCTCGTCTACCAGACGGAGAAGTTCGTCAAGGACAACGAGGACAAGGTCCCGGCCGACGTCAAGACCGAGGTCGAGGCCGCCGTCTCCGAGCTGAAGGAAGCCCTCAAGGGCGAGGACACGGCCGAGATCCGCACCGCGACCGAGAAGCTCGCCGCGGTCAGCCAGAAGCTCGGCCAGGCCATCTACGCCGACGCCCAGGCCGCTCAGGGCGCCGCGGGCGCCGAGGGTGCCCAGCAGGCCAAGGCCGACGACGACGTCGTGGACGCCGAGATCGTCGACGACGAGAAGCCGAAGGGTGGCGCTGCCTGATGTCGGAGGAGACCCCGGGTTTTGACGAGAAGCCCGAAGTCCCCGTCGACGGCACGCCCGACGAGCCGAAGGCCGCCGACTCCGCCAAGGAGGAGGCGGCGGCCCCGGCCGGGGACGCAGCACAGGATGTAGCGCTGCTCGCGCAGCTGGACCAGGCCCGTACGGCGCTCTCCGAGCGCACCGCGGATCTCCAGCGGCTGCAGGCGGAGTACCAGAACTACCGCCGCCGGGTGGAGCGGGACCGGATCACCGTCAAGGAGATCGCGGTCGCGTCCCTCCTGACGGAGCTCCTCCCGACCCTGGACGACATCGGCCGGGCGCGGGAGCATGGCGAGCTGGTCGGCGGCTTCAAGTCGGTGGCCGAGTCGCTGGAGACGGTGGCCGCCAAGATGGGGCTGCAGCAGTTCGGCAAGGAGGGCGAGCCCTTCGACCCGACGATCCACGAGGCCCTGATGCACTCGTACGCGCCGGACGTCACCGAGACGACCTGCGTGGCGATCCTGCAGCCGGGGTACCGGATCGGCGAGCGTACGATCCGTCCCGCACGGGTCGCGGTGGCCGAGCCCCAGCCGGGCGCGGCACCCAAGTCCTCCGGTTCCGACGCAGCGGTCGCGGAGGGCGAAGCGCCGGAGGGCTTGGACGCGGATGCCCCCGACGAGGGCTGATGCACCACACGTAGAGGTACGAGAGGAGGGACACCGGGGATGAGCACGAAGGACTTCGTCGAGAAGGACTACTACAAGGTCCTCGGTGTCCCGAAGGACGCCACCGAGGCCGAGATCAAGAAGGCGTACCGGAAGCTCGCGCGCGAGTTCCACCCGGACGCCAACAAGGGCGACGGCTCCGCCGAGGAGCGCTTCAAGGAGATCTCCGAGGCGAACGACATCCTCGGCGACCCGAAGAAGCGCAAGGAGTACGACGAGGCGCGCGCCCTGTTCGGCAACGGTGGCTTCCGCCCCGGGCCAGGCGGGGGCGGCTCGTTCAACTTCGACCTCGGTGACCTCTTCGGCGGCACCCAGCAGGGCGGCGGCCAGGCCGGCGGCTTCGGCGGCGGCCTGGGCGACGTCTTCGGCGGCCTCTTCAACCGCGGCGCCGGCCCGGGTGCGGGCACCCGTACCCAGCCGCGCCGCGGCCAGGACATCGAGTCGGAGGTCACCCTCTCCTTCACGGAGGCAGTGGACGGGGCCACGGTCCCGCTCCGGATGTCCTCCCAGGCACCCTGCAAGGCCTGTTCGGGCACCGGCGACAAGAACGGCACGCCCCGTGTGTGCCCGACCTGCGTCGGCACCGGCCAGGTCTCGCGCGGCAGCGGCGGCGGCTTCTCGCTGACCGACCCCTGTGCGGACTGCAAGGGCCGCGGCCTGATCGCGGAGACCCCCTGCGACATCTGCAAGGGCAGCGGCCGGGCCCGTTCCTCGCGCACCATGCAGGTCCGGATCCCGGCGGGCGTCTCCAACGGCCAGCGGATCCGGCTGCGCGGCAAGGGCGCGCCCGGCGAGCGCGGCGGTCCCGCCGGCGACCTCTACGTGGTCGTGCACGTCGATTCGCACCCCGTGTTCGGCCGTAAGGACGACAACCTGACGGTGACCGTGCCGGTGACGTTCGCGGAGGCGGCGCTGGGTGCCGAAGTCAAGGTCCCGACCTTGAACGGCCCCTCGGTGACGCTGAAGCTGCCGCCGGGCACCCCCAACGGACGGACCATGCGGGCCCGCGGCAAGGGGGCGGTCCGCAAGGACGGCACCCGCGGCGACCTGCTGGTGACGGTGGAGGTCGCGGTCCCGACCGAGCTGTCGGACAAGGCCCGTGAGGCGCTGGAGATGTACCGCGAGGCGACGGAGTCCGAGGACCCGCGCTCCGCGCTGTTCGAGTCCGCGAAGGGAGCATGAGCATGGACGGCCGCCGACGACAGTCCTCCCGCTTGGGCGGGGGCTACCAACTCACCGACGAGACCCCGGTCTACGTGATCTCGGTGGCCGCCCAGCTCTCGGGTCTGCATCCGCAGACCCTGCGCCAGTACGACCGTCTCGGCCTGGTCTCCCCGGACCGTACGGCCGGCCGCGGCCGGCGCTACTCGGCCCGCGACATCGAACTGCTCCGCACGGTGCAGGCGCTGTCCCAGGACGAGGGCATCAACCTGGCGGGCATCAAGCGGATCATCGAACTGGAGAACCAGGTCGCCGCGCTCCAGCAGCGCGTGGCCGAGCTCTCCGCGGCGGTGGACGGCGCGGCCGCCACGCTGCAGGCCCGCGAGGCCCAGGTGCACGCCTCCTACCGGCGCGACCTGGTCAAGTACCAGCCCCCGCAGCCGGGCAGCGCCCTGGTGGTCTGGCGCCCCAGCCCCAAGCGGCCGATGGACTGACCCGGCACCCTCTTTGCGCACGTTCAGGCTCCGCCCCTCCAGGGCGGGGCCTGACGGCTTTCTAGAGGCCTTCCCGGCCCTCGTCGGGGTCCCGGTCCAGAGGCCCGTCGCAGCCCCGGTCCGGGGCGGAGGGCCGGCCCAGGATGCCGGACTGGGCGATGAGGTAGCCGAGCTGGGCGCGGCTGCCGCTGCCGAGGGTCGTGGCGAGCTTGGCGATGTGGGCGCGGCAGGTGCGGACGTTCATGCCGAGGCGGCGGGCGATGGCCTCGTCCACGTGCCCCTCGATGAGGAGCTGGGCGATGGTGCGCTGCACGCCGGTGACGCCGCCGGGGGTGCTGCGGTACGTCACCTCCTCCGTGAGGGGCACGGCGCGGTGCCACAGCTGCTCGAACACCTTGATGAGGTAGTCGACGAGGCCGGGGTGGCGCAGTTCGAGTGCGACCCGGCGGTCGTCGCTCACCGGTATGAAGGCGACCGTGCGGTCGAAGATGATGAGGCGCTCTATCAGCTCTTCGAGCGTGCGGATCTCCACCTTCCCCGTGGAGATGCGGTCCACGTAGGCGAGCGTGCCCTGGCTGTGCCGCGCGGTGTGCTGGTAGAGGGTCCGTATGCTGACCCCGCGGTCGATCAGCGGCTGGTCGCGCTCCAGGGCCTGGGTGAGGGCCTCGGAGGGCCGGGCCCCGCCCGGCTGTACCGTCAGCACCTCGGTGTGGCATTCGGCCGTCGCGAGGTTGAGGGCGGCGTTGATCCGCTCGAAGCCCTCCAGCACGGTGATGGCGTGGGTGTTGGCCGGGCTCTGCGCGCTGATGGCCAGGAAAGGCTCGAAAGTGTCGGTGAGATCTACAGCGCTGCGCCGGCGGTCTTGGATCTCGCGTTCAATCGGATGGAGCCGTTGAGCCAAAGCGACGGACGGGGGAACCGGACGCAGTTGGTTCGCGTCATCCGGGTCGGGCTGCAGAAGAGCGAATTCAAGCAGGCAGGGGGCGTTCTGGATCTCGCCCCGGGCGATCCGGCCGGTACTCAGTGCGGTCGCATAGAGCCGCGTTCCCTCGGCGCACATGGACGTGACGGGGTGGGGATGTGTCGCCATTGTCCCGTTTCGCGTCAAATCTCCACCCCCCAGGGTCCTGAACATGCAAGAACATGATGCATCGTCCCTGTGGCATTGACGTGCCTGAATGAGCCATCGTCTGACACGCGGGGGAGAGGATTCCATCAAGTGAGGACGAAGCCGACCATGTTCAAGAGAATGCTTCGCTCGGTGCTTGCCATAGGTTTCTCCGCCGTTGCGGTTTTTGGGGCAGTCAGCGCCGTCGAAAGTGACGCGGGGAGCGCTAGGGGCGGTCAGGGCACCAGCCTGACGAGCACGGAGTTCGACACCGGCTGGACCACGGCTCCCGTGGGTAAGTACGCCGACACCGGCTGGACCAGCGGCCAGCTGGGCGGAGAGGGTGGCGATACGGGCTGGACCGAGGCTCCTGTGACGGTGCCCGCGTGACCCCCGACGATCGCGGTTTCCGCCGCGAGATGGCATCCGCCTACCGCTCGGGCTGGCAGTTCATCGATCTCGCCACGGCCATCCCCCACGCTGGCGATTCGTTGATGGTCACCCTGTTCGGCCAACCGATCGTCGTCGTGCGCGAGGAGGACGAGGACGTACGTGCCTACCGGTGCCTGCGCCGCCCGCGCGGCGCGCCGCAGCCCGTCCGCTGCGAGGTGCGCTACGGAATGGTCTTCGTCAATCTCGATCAGCGCGACCACCAGCTCTTCGAACCCGATATCACCACCGCCACCCCCCGCAGTGCCTGAAGCGATTCCCCCGTCGTTGCAGATCGCTCAGGCGCTACCCCCACACAACGGCGCCATCGTGGACCTGACCACGATGGCGCCGTTGTGATGCCCGCGTCCAGTGCCTGAACCGGACAAGATGAAGAATCAACGGCTCACGCGCGACCCATGGCCCGGTCCAGCGTGATCTCGATGACCACGCGGTCGGGATTGGGCGACGGCGTCCGTCCGTACCGCTGCGCGTAGCGCGCCACGGCGTCGGCGACCGACGCCTCGTCCGTACGGATCACCGCGCGCCCTTCGAGGGTGGCCCAGCGGCGCCCTTCCATCTGGCAGACCGCGACCCGGGCCCCGCCCGCCGGCGTCCCGAGAGCCGGTGCCCCGCCCGCCGGAGCCCCCTGAGCCGGCTCCGCCTGCGCCTGCGCCGCGAGGACGTTGCGCACCTTCTTGCTGTGCTTGTTGCTGATCACCCGCGCCAGCCCGGCCTCCGGGTCGTACGTCACGCCCACCGGCACCACGTGGGGCGTGCCGTCGGGGCGCGGGGTGGTCAGCGTGCAGACGTGCCGCTCCCGCCAGAAGGCGAGGTACTCGGGCGTCGGGTTGAGTACGTCATGGGACATGGGCCGAAGGGTACGGGCCGATGGTGCCCTCCCTTGCCTTGAGTGGAATAGACTCAACTTTGCATAGGTTGACCCTGTCAGATTCGTCGGATTTACCCCTTGGGGAGAGGAGAAGACGCAGTGGACGCCGAGCTGACGAACAAGAGCCGGGACGCGCTGAACGCGGCCACCAGCAGGGCCGTGAAGGACGGCCACGCCGACCTGACCCCCGCGCACCTGCTGCTGGCCCTGCTCGCCGGCGAGGACAACGAGAACGTCACCGACCTGCTGGCCGCCACCGACGCCGACCAGGCCGAGGTGCGGGCCGGTGCGGAGCGGCTGCTGGCGGCCCTGCCCAGCGTCACCGGCTCCACGGTCGCGCCCCCGCAGCCCACCCGCGACCTGCTCGCCGTACTCGCCGAGGCCGACGCCCAGGCGGGCAGGCTCGGCGACGATTACCTCTCCACCGAACACCTGCTCATCGCCATCGCCGCCAAGGGCGGCGCGGCGGGTGAGGTCCTTTCCACCCGGGGCGCGAGCGCGAAGAAGCTGCTGGCCGCCTTCGAGAACGCACGAGGAGGACGGCGGGTGACCACCCCCGACCCCGAGGGCCAGTACAAGGCCCTGGAGAAGTTCGGCACCGACTTCACGGCGGCCGCGCGCGAGGGCAAGCTCGACCCGGTCATCGGCCGCGACCACGAGATCCGCCGCGTCGTGCAGGTGCTCTCGCGCCGCACGAAGAACAACCCGGTGCTCATCGGCGAGCCCGGCGTCGGCAAGACGGCCGTCGTCGAGGGCCTGGCCCAGCGCATCGTCAAGGGCGACGTCCCCGAGTCCCTGAAGAACAAGCGCCTGGTGGCCCTGGACCTCGGCGCGATGGTCGCCGGCGCCAAGTACCGCGGCGAGTTCGAAGAGCGCCTGAAGACCGTACTCGCTGAGATCAAGTCCAGCGACGGGCAGATCATCACCTTCATCGACGAGCTGCACACGGTCGTCGGCGCGGGCGCCGGCGGCGACTCCGCCATGGACGCGGGCAACATGCTCAAGCCCATGCTGGCCCGCGGGGAACTGCGCATGGTCGGCGCGACCACCCTCGACGAGTACCGCGAGCGCATCGAGAAGGACCCGGCGCTGGAGCGGCGCTTCCAGCAGGTGCTGGTCGCCGAGCCGTCCGTCGAGGACACCATCGCCATCCTGCGCGGGCTCAAGGGCCGCTACGAGGCCCACCACAAGGTCGTCATCAACGACAGCGCCCTCGTCGCCGCCGCGACCCTCTCCGACCGGTACATCACCTCCCGCTTCCTCCCCGACAAGGCCATCGACCTCGTCGACGAGGCCGCGTCCCGGCTGCGCATGGAGATCGACTCCTCCCCGCTGGAGATCGACGAGCTCCAGCGGTCCGTGGACCGGCTGCGCATGGAGGAGCTGGCGCTGAAGAACGAGTCCGACCCGGCCTCGATGGAGCGCCTGGAGAAGATCCGCAAGGACCTCGCCGACAAGGAGGAGGACCTGCGCGGCCTGACCGCCCGCTGGGAGAAGGAGAAGCAGTCCCTCAACCGGGTCGGCGAGCTCAAGGAGCGCCTGGACGACCTGCGCGGCCAGGCCGAGCGCGCCCAGCGCGACGGGGACTTCGACACCGCTTCCAAGCTGCTCTACGGGGAGATCCCGGCCCTGGAGCGCGAGCTGGCGGAGGCCACCGAGGCCGAGGCCGAGGCGTCCAAGGGGACGATGGTCAAGGACGAGGTCGGCCCGGACGACATCGCGGACGTGGTGGGCGCCTGGACGGGCATCCCGGCGGGCCGCCTGCTGGAGGGCGAGACCCAGAAGCTGCTCCGCATGGAGGACGAGCTGGGGCGCCGCCTGATCGGCCAGGGCGAGGCCGTACGGGCCGTCTCGGACGCCGTGCGCCGCACCCGCGCCGGCATCGCCGACCCCGACCGCCCGACCGGCTCCTTCCTCTTCCTCGGCCCGACGGGCGTGGGCAAGACGGAGCTGGCCAAGGCCCTCGCGGACTTCCTCTTCGACGACGAGCGGGCCATGATCCGCATCGACATGTCGGAGTACGGCGAGAAGCACAGCGTGGCCCGCCTCGTCGGCGCCCCGCCCGGCTACGTCGGCTACGAGGAGGGCGGCCAGCTCACGGAGGCCGTGCGCCGCCGCCCGTACAGCGTGGTGCTCCTGGACGAGGTGGAGAAGGCCCACCCCGAGGTCTTCGACATCCTGCTCCAGGTCCTGGACGACGGCCGCCTCACGGACGGCCAGGGGCGGACCGTGGACTTCCGCAACACCATCCTGGTCCTGACCTCGAACCTCGGCAGTCAGTTCCTGATGGACCCCGCCACCCCCGCCGAACAGAAGAAGCAGCAGGTCCTGGACGTGGTCCGGAGCACCTTCAAGCCGGAGTTCCTGAACCGCCTGGACGACCTGGTGGTCTTCTCCGCCCTGACCGGCGACGAGCTCGCGCACATCGCCGAGCTCCAGATCGGCCGCCTGGCCAAGCGCCTGGCCGACCGGCGCCTGACCCTGGACGTCACCCCCGAGGCCCTGGCCTGGCTGGCGGTCAAGGGCAACGACCCGGCGTACGGCGCCCGGCCGCTGCGCCGCCTGATCCAGACGGCGATCGGCGACCGGCTGGCCAAGGAGATCCTCTCGGGCGAGGTCCGCGACGGCGACACCGTACGGGTCGACGTGGCGGGCGAGGACCTGCTGGTCGGCAAGGCGCTCTGACCCGTGCGGGCGGACCCGTGTCCGCCCGCAGCGGATCGGCGCTGCGGGGCTGGACACGGGGTAGGCGGGATGGGGGAGGATGCATGTATCCGCACGAAGGGAAAAACACGGTGAGCATCGACCCGGCCTCGATTCCGAACTTCGGAGGGCAGCAGCCCGATCCGCAGGCCACAGGACCGGCGGGCCCCGTCGTCCCCGACCAGGATCTGGTCAAGCAGCTGCTGGAGCAGATGGAGCTCAAGTACGTCGTCGACGACGAGGGTGACCTCGCGGCGCCGTGGGAGGAGTTCCGCACGTACTTCATGTTCCGCGGCGAGGACGAGCAGCAGGTTTTCTCGGTGCGGACCTTCTACGACCGTCCGCACAAGATCGACGAGAAGCCGCAGCTTCTCGAGTCGATCGACGACTGGAACCGCCGCACCCTGTGGCCGAAGGTCTACAGCCACACGCACGACGACGGCTCGGTCCGCCTGATCGGTGAGGCGCAGATGCTGATCGGCACCGGCGTCAACCTGGAGCACTTCGTGTCCTCCACGGTCAGCTGGGTCCGCGCGTCCATCGAATTCGACAAGTGGCTCGTCGAGCAGCTCGGCCTGGAGAAGGACGTCGACTCCACCGACGGCGAGAGCGACGGCGACGGCACGAACTGAGCTAGAGCGGTACCCGGGCCACCAGAAGCAGGTACAGCCCGTAGCCGTAACCGAGCCCGGCCACCACCACGGTCACCACGACCGCGGTGCGCGGCCGGGCTCGCGCCATGACGGCGGCCAGCGGCAGGAGCAGCGGGAAGGCCGGCAGCAGGAACCGCGGCTTGGACTCGAAGAAGCCGGCCCCGCCGAAGGCCATCACCAGCAGGACCGCCGTGTACGCGAGCAGTGCGGGCGGGGTGCGGTCCAGGACCAGCAGCACCGCCAGCAGCCCGGCGGCGGCCAGCAGGACCACCGTCACGGTGGTCGCGAGGGGCACGTGCCCGCCGGTCAGCACCTGCTCCGCCGAGCGCAGCGCCCCGGCGCCGAAGTCGAAGCGGGAGCCCCAGCTGCGCTGCACGGCGAAGTAGCCGCCGAAGGGGTCGCGCCGCTTCACCCCGACGGCCAGGACGTACGCCGCCCAGCCCGCCGGCGCCACCAGCCCGGCCACCCACACCTCGGCCGCCCGGGATCTTCGTACGAGGATCGCGTGGAGGGCCATGGCCGACACGGCGGCCGCGACGGCGAGCCCGGTGGGCCGGGTCAGCCCGGCGAGCACGGCGAGGCCCGCGGCCCACAGCCAGCGGCCGCGCAGCAGCGCGTGGAGCGCCCAGGCGGCGAAGGCGGCCAGGAGCGCCTCGGTGTAGGCGAGGGTGAGGACCACGGAGTGCGGGAGGGCCGCCCACAGCCCCACGAGCAGCAGCCCGGCGCGCGGCCCGATGACCCGCTCCCCGACCCGGTAGATCCCGACGGCGGCGACGGCGGCGGCGGTCCAGGCGACGAGGAGCGCGGCGGGGACGGGCCCGCCGGGCAGGATGCCGGAGACGGCCCGTATCAGCGCGGGGTAGAGCGGGAAGAAGGCCTGGTCGCTCTGTACGGGCCCGGTGCCGGTGACGGCGTCGGGCCACATCAGGGTGCGCCCGTAGCCGTCGGCCGCTATCCGGAGGTACCAGTCCGCGTCCCAGGACCGGCCGAGCACCCGCAGCGGATCCCGTCCGGCCCACCAGGACCCGAGGGCGAGCACCAGCACCCCGGCCCCGCGCACGGCCGCGAACACGCCGAGCGCTATCACCGTCGTCGGCGCGGCCGACCGTACGGCCCGGACCGCGCGCATCTCCAGGGGCGACGCGGACACGGTCGCTCTGCCCGTTGCCATGAATCCCGACTTCCGTCTCTCGGTGAGGTCCGCTCACCGGGGGGTGAGGGCTTCGGGCGCTCGTGCGAGCGACAGCTTCACACCGGCCTCGGCCACCCCGCAAGACGCTCGGCGGTCAGAGGCGGCGTAGCCGGGAGGCGGCCTCCCGCAGGACGTCCTCGCGCTTGCAGAAGGCCCAGCGGACCTGGGTCGCGCCGGCGGACTTGTCGTCGTAGAAGACCTGGTTCGGGATGGCGACGACGCCGCAGCGTTCGGGGAGGGCGCGGCAGAAGGCGAGGCCGTCCTTCTCTCCGAGGGGGGTGATGTCGGTGGTGATGAAGTACGTGCCCTGCGGGCGGAAGACCTCGAAGCCGGCCGCCGCGAGGCCGTCGGCGAGGATGTCGCGCTTGGCGGCCAGGTCGGCGCGGAAGGCGTCGTAGTACGTGTCGGGGAGGGCGAGGGCCTCGGCGATCGCGTACTGGAAGGGGCCCGAGGAGACGTAGGTCAGGAACTGCTTCGCCGAGCGGACCGCCGTGACCAGCTCCGGGGGCGCGGTGACCCAGCCGACCTTCCAACCGGTGAACGAGAAGGTCTTTCCGGCCGAGGAGATGGTGACCGTGCGCTCGCGCATGCCCGGGAGGCCCGCCAGGGGGACGTGGGCGCCCTCGAAGACCAGGTGCTCGTACACCTCGTCCGTGACGACCAGGAGGTCGCGCTCGACCGCCAGCTCGGCGATCGCGGCGAGCTCGGCCGCGGTGAGGACGGTGCCCGTGGGGTTGTGCGGGGTGTTCAGGAGCAGCAGGCGGGTGCGCGGGGTGACGGCGGCGCGCAGTTCGTCCAGGTCGAGGGCGAAGGCGCCGGCGTGCGGGCGCAGGGTGACCGGGACGCGTACCGCGCCGGCCATCGCGATGCAGGCCGCGTACGAGTCGTAGTACGGCTCCAGGGCGATGACCTCGTCGCCCGGCTCGAGCAGGGCGAGGAGGGAGGCCGCGATGGCCTCCGTGGCGCCCGCCGTGACCAGGACCTCGGTGTCGGGGTCGTAGGACAGGCCGTAGAAGCGCTGCTGGTGCGCGGCGACGGCCGTGCGCAGCTCCGGGACGCCGGGGCCCGGCGGGTACTGGTTGCCCCGGCCCGTGAGGACCGCGCGGGAGGCCGCTTCGGCGATCTCCGCCGGGCCGTCGGTGTCGGGGAAGCCCTGGCCGAGGTTGATCGAACCGGTGCGGGCGGCCAGCGCCGACATCTCCGCGAAGATCGTCGTGCCGAAGGCCGCAAGACGGCGGTTCAGGAAGGGGCGGTCGCTGCTCACGGGTGCGCTCATGGGCGTCATCCTGGGGTCAACCTCTGGACTTCCTCAAGTGTGCTTTGGGCCGTGCGGCCCGGGGGCATCCCCCCTTCACGCGGGACGCGGGGATCCCGCTCCCCGGGAAGACCGGGGCGTGAGAGAAGGGCGGACCTCATGTTCGTCTTCATCGTTATCGCAGTCGTGGTCGTCGCCTTCGTCGTGACGATCGCAGCCCGTTCGACCAGGAGCGGGCACACCAGCGGCCGTCGCAAGCGCAGCAGCTGGTGGGTGGACGGGGGCGGCTCGTCCTCGTCGTGTGGTTCGTCTTCGTCCTGCGGCTCGTCGTCTTCGTGCGGCGGGGGCGGGTGCGGCGGTTCCAGCTGACACGGGGCAGCCGGCACCGCGTGGAGGAGGGCGCCCGGCGGTCCGGTTTCCGCCGGGCGACCTCGTCGTCCGGCCCTGCGTACGGGCTCGTTCGCCGATGCATGACGACGCGCGGGACGCAACGCGTTGAACACGTGAACTGTGGAGCCCCCGGGGGGATGTAAACCCCGTCAAGTTGGGTAAAAACGCTGTGAGTGCCGTGCCTTTCATGATTCCCTCGGTTGAGTAGACCAGTCCTCGGACCTCCCTGGACTTCCTGTGGACCCGTGCCGGTGTCCCCCCACCCGTTGACTACCGCTGGCGGGCCCCGGCCCATCTCCCTCGCGCGTTTGCGGAGCCGACTCATGCTCACGACCCTCCAGACCTCTTACACCGACACGCGTGCCGCCGATCTCGCCTGGGCCCTGGGTCGGGACCGGCTGCCCGCCCTGGCCGTACTGAACCTCGAACTGTCGGGCGCCAAGGTGGAGTTGCGCCTGCTCGGAGCCTCCCATCAGGTTCTTCTGGAGGAGGCCGAGGTGCTCTGCTCGGAGACGGTCGCCTGTATGCCCGGCAGCAGTACGCCGCTGCCGCTCGGCGTGGCCAAACGGGTGGGTGACTGGGAGTACGAGTTCGCCGCGCGGGTCGAGACCCTGTCCCGCGGGTCCTTCGCGGGGCGGGCGCAGGAGCTGCTCGCACTGGTGGCTGACCACCCGAACGGGCTAGCGGGGACCTTTCCGGGAAGTCCGCACGCCTTCACCGCCATGCTCGCGCAGCGGTACGAGGGCCAGGTGCTCTGGCGGACCTGGCACGCGTACCCGCAGGAGGGCCAGCTGGTGGCCACCCGGACCCGGGTGGGCGTACGGACGGGGGCCCCGGCCGCCGTGCCCCTGGAATCGCCCGCGCTGCTGTAGGGGCCGGCCGGCGCCTCCGGGGCGCGGACGGCCCGCCGCCGTTACGCCAACTGGCTGGATCGATAAGCCACTTGCACCCATGTGGGTGACCGGATGTAGGTGGGCGGTGACGTACGGTTCGCTACATGATCGACCGTTCCGTCCCGCGCCGGGTACTCCCGGCTCCGGAGCCGCGGGGCGCTGCGACCGTCCCGGCCGCTCTGCCCGTACGACCCCGGACCGGCCGACTCCTCGTGCTGGCCACCGTGTTCGTCTGCGCCGCCTGCGGGCTCGTGTACGAACTGGAGCTGCTCGCCCTGGGCACCTACCTCATCGGCGACTCCGTCACCCAGGCGTCGGTCGTGCTGTCCGTCATGGTCTTCGCCATGGGCGTCGGCTCCCTGCTCGCCAAGCGCCTGCGCCACCGGCCCGCCTTCGGCTTCGGCGCCATCGAGGCCGCGCTCGCCCTCCTCGGCGGGCTCTCGGCCATGGCGCTGTACGCGAGCTTCGCCTGGCTGGGGGAGTCCCGTCCCGCCCTCGTCGCCTTCTCCTTCGTCATCGGGGTGCTCATCGGCGCGGAGATCCCGCTGCTGATGGTCCTCATCCAGCGCATCCGCAGACAGGACGCGGGCGGAGCCGTCGCCGACCTCTTCGCCGCCGACTACGTGGGCGCCCTCGTCGGCGGCCTCGCCTTCCCGTTCCTGCTGCTCCCGATGCTCGGCCAGCTCACCGGGGCCATGCTCACCGGCACGGTCAACGCGGCCGTCGGCGGCGGGCTGGTCCTGTGGCTGTTCCGCCGCGACCTGAGCCGCCGCAGCCGCTGGCTGCTGCTCGCCGCGAACGTGACCGTGCTGGCCGTGCTCGCCTCGGCGACCGTCCTCGCCGACGACTTCGAGCGGGTCGCCCGGCGCGCCGTCTACGGCGGGGAGGTGCGGGTCGCCGTCCAGACCGGCGTGCAGGAACTGGTGCTCACGGGTCCTTCGACCGGCTCCCCGCGCTCCCTCGACCTGTACCTCGACGGACGGCTGCGGGTCAGCGGCTACGACGAGTACCGCTACCACGAGGCCCTGGTCCACCCCGCGATGACCGGCCCGCACGCCCGCGTCCTGGTCCTCGGCGGCGGCGACGGGCTCGCCGCCCGCGAGGTGCTGCGCTACCGGGACGTCGCCTCCGTCACCGTCGTCGAGCTCGATCCCGGCGTGGTCGGGCTCGCCCGCACCGATCCGATGCTCTCCGCGCTCAACGCGCGGGCGTACGAGGACCCGCGCACGGCCGTCGTGACGCAGGACGCCTTCGCCTGGCTGCGGGGGCCGGCCGCCGCCGGCCGGTTCGACGTCATCGTCTCCGACCTCCCGGACCCGGGCATCACCCCCAGCACGAAGCTGTACTCGCAGGAGTTCTACGGGCTGGCCGCGCGGGCCCTGCGCCCCGGGGGCCGGATCGCCGTGCACGCCGGGCCGCTGGCCACGCGACCGCGGACGTACTGGACCGTCGACTCCACCCTCCGCGCGGCCGGCCTGCTGACCTCCCCCTACAGCGCGGGCGGCCGCCTCTCGGGCTTCGCCGCAGGGCCCGACCGAACCCCGCTCGGCCTCGACGGCGCACCGCCGCAGGACTGGGGCTTCGTGCTGGCCGCCCGCGACGGGGTCCCCCCGCTGCGTGTGGACCACGACACGCCCGCCCTGCGCTCGCTGTCGACCCGCTCGCTGCAGGACGCGGCGCGCGACACGGAACGCACCCGGGTCCCCGGGCTCCTGCCGTCGACCCTGCCGCACCCGCGGTATTCGTGACCCGGTGCGCTGTCGTCGGTAGGCTCGACCGCATGGAGCATCAGGTGTTCGTCCCGGTACCGGCAGACGATCTCCGCGCCGTGCTGCGCGATCCCGCCCGGGTGGCCAGGTGCGTACCGGGCCTCCAGCAGGACGCCGACACCGAGGCGGGGCCGGTCTCCGGCCGGCTGAAGGTCCGCGTCGGCGGGAGCACCGTGACCTACCGGGGAGCCCTGGCCGTCATCGAGCGGGACCCCGGGCACTTCACCTTCGAGGGTGAGGGCACGGAGGTCCGCGGCAGCGGGACCGTGAAGTTCTCCGTGGACCTGCGGCTGTCCCCGGCCGAGGACGGGACCCGGCTGGACTTCACCGCCGGGGCCACCGCCGACGGGCGCGCCGCCGCCTTCAGCCCCGAGGCCGCGGCCGCCGCCGTACAGCGCCTGCTGGACCGGGCCGTCGGCCAGCTGACCGCAGGGTCCGCCCTCGGCGACCCCGTGGCCGAGGCCGAGGAGGCGGAGGCGGGGGAGAGCGACGACAACGGCCCCGGGTTCGTCGAGGGCGACGTCACCGAGGTCACCGCCTCCCTCTACGACACCGAGGTGCCGCCCCCGTCGCTGGACCCGTTCCTGGCCGGCGGGTTCGAGGAGCTCGACGGGGCCCCGCGGCCCCCGGCCGAGGCCGCCCACGCCCGCCGCACCATGATCGGCCGCAGTGCGGAGGAGGTGGACCACGCGCCTCCGCGCGGCCGGTACGCCCCGGTCCCCGCGCCCGCCACCACCACCGCCGGCGACAGCCTGCGCTGGATCGCCCCGGCCGCCGCCCTCGCGCTGGCCTCGGCGGTCGTCATCGGCCGGGCCCTGCGCCGCCGTCGCTGACCTGCGGCCGCGGCCCGCATTAGGGTCGACCGCATGAGTACGCAACTGAGCGCCGGCGGCGCCGAGGTGACGGTCGACCAGGAGAACGGCTGCCGCATCAGCAGCCTGCGCATCGACGGGACGGAGCTGCTGCGCCAGGGCCCGAGGTACGGGGCGTTCCCGATGGTCCCGTGGTGCGGCCGGATCGAGAACGGCAGGTTCCGCGACGGCGGCACCGTCCACCAGATGCCGGTCAACCATCCGCCGCACGCGCTCCACGGCTTCGGCCGCGACGCCTCCTGGCGCCCGGCGGGAGCCACCGCCACCGAGGCGGCGTTCACATACGACCTCGCGCAGCCCTGGCCGTACCCGGGCCGGGTGACCCAGGTGTTCGCGCTCGCCGAGGAGGCGCTGACCCTCACCATGGGCGTCGAGACGTACGGGGACTCCTTCCCGGCCCAGGCGGGCTGGCACCCCTGGTTCCGGCGCGACCTCGGGACCGGCGGCGGGCCGGTGGAGCTCTCCTTCGAGCCCGCCTGGCAGGAGGAGCGCGGAGCCGACCACCTCCCGACCGGCCACCGCACCGACCCGAAGCCCGGCCCCTGGGACGACTGCTTCGGCATGCCGGACGGGGTCGACGTCACCCTCACCTGGCCCGGCGCCCTGGAGCTGCGGCTCACCAGCCGGGCCGAATGGGTGGTCGTCTACGACGAGGAGTCCGAGGCCGTCTGCGTGGAGCCGCAGTCCGGTCCGCCGAACGGGCTGAACACCCTGCCGCGCCTGGTCACCCCGGTGGACCCGCTGGAGGTCTCCACGACGTGGACGTGGCGTCGGCTGCGCTAGGGCGCAATTAAGCTCAGGGCCATGAGTGACGTACGGGATGCGCTCCTGCAGCAGATCAAGGACAAGGCCGTCGTGCACGGCAAGGTGACCCTCTCCTCCGGCCGGGAGGCCGACTACTACATCGACCTCCGCCGGATCACCCTCGACGGCGAGGCGGCCCCGCTGGTCGGTCAGGTCATGCTCGACCTGACCGCCGAGCTCGAATTCGACTGCGTCGGCGGTCTGACCCTGGGCGCCGACCCGGTGGCGACCTCGATGCTGCACGCCTCCGCCGCGCGCGGCCAGCGCCTGGACGCCTTCGTCGTCCGCAAGGCGCAGAAGGCCCACGGCATGCAGCGCCGCATCGAGGGCACCGACGTGAAGGGCAAGCGCTGCCTGGTCGTCGAGGACACCTCGACCACCGGCGGTTCCCCGCTGACCGCCGTCGAGGCGGTCCGCGAGGCCGGCGGTGAGGTCGTCGCCGTCGCTACGATCGTCGACCGCGGCGCGGCCGATGCCATCGCCGAGGCGGGCCTCCCGTACCTCACCGGCTACCGCCTCGAGGACCTGGGCCTGTCCTAGGCCGCCTCCCGGGACTGTCCCAGGGTCTGCCTTCCGGCCCTGTCCGTGCTTCCGGGTCCCTTTTCCGGTCTCCTTCCGGGTCTCCTTTCGGGGCCCGGGGCGGCCGGACCGGCCACCGCGCCAACTGGTGAAGAAGGTCCTCGGCGAGGCCCGCTGCGGCTCTGACCTGCCGTTTCCCGGACGCCCGGGGTGTTTCACGTGAAACATCCCGGGCCGTTCGCCCACCACGTGAGACCGGCAGGCTGGACCCCCGCGCTGAGTCTGGAAAGATAGGCGCGACGATGACGTCGCCCCCAGGTCAGGGCCCGCAATAAGCACACTCCCCGCACATCCAAGGAGCGGACAGATGCCCATCGCAACCCCCGAGGTCTACAACGAGATGCTCGACCGGGCGAAGGCAGGCAAGTTCGCCTACCCGGCCATCAATGTGACCTCCTCCCAGACCCTGCACGCTGCACTGCGTGGCTTCGCGGAGGCCGAGAGCGACGGCATCATCCAGATCTCCACCGGTGGTGCGGAGTTCCTGGGTGGCCAGTACAACAAGGACATGGTCACCGGCGCGGTCGCCCTGGCCGAGTTCGCGCACATCGTGGCCGCCAAGTACGACATCACGGTCGCCCTGCACACGGACCACTGCCCGAAGGACAAGCTGGACGGCTACGTACGTCCGCTGCTCGACATCTCCGCCGAGCGCGTGGCCCGCGGCCTGAACCCGCTGTTCCAGTCGCACATGTGGGACGGCTCCGCCGAGACCCTGGCCGACAACCTGGCCATCGGCCAGGAGCTGCTCGCCAAGGCCGTCGCCGCCAAGATCATCCTTGAGGTCGAGATCACCCCGACCGGTGGCGAGGAGGACGGCGTCAGCCACGAGATCAACGACGAGCTGTACACCACCGTCGACGACGCGATCCGCACCGCCGAGGCCCTCGGCCTGGGCGAGAAGGGCCGCTACCTGCTGGCTGCCTCCTTCGGCAACGTCCACGGCGTCTACAAGCCGGGCAACGTGGTCCTGCGCCCCGAGCTCCTCAAGGACCTCCAGGCCGGTGTCGCGGAGAAGTTCGGCAAGGCCTCGCCGTTCGACTTCGTCTTCCACGGCGGTTCGGGCTCCACGGCCGAGGAGATCGCCACCGCGCTGGAGAACGGCGTCGTGAAGATGAACCTCGACACCGACACCCAGTACGCCTTCACCCGCCCGGTCGTGGACCACATGTTCAGCAACTACGCCGGTGTGCTGAAGGTCGACGGCGAGGTCGGCACGAAGTCCAAGTACGACCCGCGCACCTGGGGCAAGGCCGCCGAGGCGGGCATGGCCGCGCGTGTCGCCGAGGCGTGCGCCAACCTGCGCTCCACCGGTACCAAGCTGAAGTAGTCGGCCCCGGCCGGCCGCACCGGCCGCACCGGCCGCACCGGCCGCACCGGCCGCACCGGCCGCACCGGCCGCACCGGCCACACCGGCCACACCGGCCACACCGGCCACACCGGCCACACCGGCCACACCGCATCACCGCTTCACCGAAGGGCCCGGTCCCCGTCCCGCGACGGAGACAGGGCCCTTCGTGCACGGCCCCCGGCCGGGGCGGGTGCGGACCGCGGATTTGTAAACTCCCCCACCGGAGTGCGGCCACCGCTGCTCGGCCCGGCGCCAGCGGCCCGGCAGACTGGGGGCATGTCCATTCACCAGAACCTGCTCGGGGGCCCCGCCCCCACCCACCTTCCCGACGAGCCGGGCCGCGAGGCCATCGCCGCCGGCACCCCCGCCGTCGAGGTG
This sequence comes from Streptomyces sp. MB09-01, assembly GCF_033794505.1. Lineage (NCBI taxonomy): Bacteria > Bacillati > Actinomycetota > Actinomycetes > Kitasatosporales > Streptomycetaceae > Streptomyces > Streptomyces sp. MB09-01. The sequence goes on from NZ_JARAYQ010000073.1 coordinate 18,139, forward strand.
GCGGCCGCGCACCCGACGTCCTCCCTCGCCTGGGCGATCCTCGCCGACGAGGCCTTCGCCGCCGGCAGCACCGTCGAGTCGTACGCCTACGCCCGCACGGGCTACCACCGCGGCCTCGACGCCCTACGCCGCGCCGGCTGGAAGGGCCACGGCCCGGTGCCGTGGGAGCACGAGCCGAACCGCGGTTTCCTGCGGGCCCTGCACGCCCTGGCCCGCGCGGCCGAGGCGATCGGCGAGAAGGAGGAGTACGAGCGCTGCTCGACCTTCCTGCGCGACTCGTCCCCGACGGCGGCGGACACGCTGAGCGCCTGAGGCCGTACAGCGGGGAGTGACGCGGAGCGCATTTCTGTGCTCTGCGTCACTCACCGCTGGAGCGCCGGCGCGAGGGTGTCCTATGCTGCGGGCAGGGGACCGGGGCTCCACTCACCTCACGGAAGGAGCGGACCGCTACCCGGAAGCACGTGTCGAGGAGACAGAAATGTCGAACACCCTTGATGCCTCCGGAGTCGGCGGGTCGGACACCCCGAACCTCGACTTCGACGGCACCACCCCGTACGAGGACTACGTCCAGGCGGACGTTCTCACCCACCTCCAGCACCTCCGCTCGGACGACCCCGGCGAGATGGTCTTCCTGGTCACGACCCAGGTCATGGAGCTGTGGTTCACGGTCATCGTGTACGAGTGGGAAACCGCCGCGAAGGCCCTGCGCGAGGACCGCATCCCGGTCGCGATGGATGCGCTGAAACGTTCCCTCCGCGAACTCGAGGCACTCAACGCCTCCTGGCGCCCGCTCGCCCAGCTCACCCCGGGACAGTTCAACGCCTACCGCGCCGCGCTCGGCGAAGGTTCCGGTTTCCAGTCCGCGATGTACCGCCGGATGGAGTTCCTGCTCGGCGAGAAGTCCTCCTCCATGCTCGTCCCGCACCGGGGCGCGCCGCGCGTCCACGCGGAGCTGGAGAAGGCCCTCCACGAGCCGAGCCTCTACGACGAGGTCCTGCGCCTCCTCGCCCGCCGCGGCTTCCCGGTCCCGGCCTCCGTCCTCGACCGCGACCTCTCGCTGCGCTACGAGCCCTCGGCCGAGGTCGAGGCCGTCTGGACCGGCCTCTACGCCACCCCGGACGAGCACATGGACCTCCACCGCCTCGGCGAGGTCCTCACGGACGTCGCCGAGCTCGTCTGGCGCTGGCGCAACGACCACCTGGTCGCCACCCGCCGCGCGATGGGCGCGAAGACGGGCACGGGCGGCTCGGCCGGCGTGACCTGGCTGGAGAAGCGCGCCACGAAGAACGTCTTCCCGGAGCTCTGGACGGCCCGCAGCCATGTCTGAGACCTCCGGCCCCGCCGACCTGGCGGCCCGCGCGCACTCCCTGGACACCGCCGACGAGCTGGCCAAGCTCCGCGGGCGCTTCACCCTTCCCGAGGGAGTCGTCTACCTGGACGGCAACTCCCTCGGAGCGCTCCCGGCCGGCGTCGCCGGCACCACCGCCGACGTCGTCTCCCGGCAGTGGGGCGAGCTCCTCATCCGTTCCTGGGAGGAGAGCGGCTGGTGGACCGCCCCCGAGCGGATCGGCGACAAGCTCGCCCCCCTCATCGGCGCGGCCCCCGGCCAGGTCGTCGTGGGCGACTCCACCAGCGTCAACCTCTTCAAGGCCCTGGTCGGTGCCGCACGCCTCGCGGCCCCCGGCCGGACCCGGATGCTGGTCGACGCGGCCACCTTCCCGACCGACGGCTACATAGCCGAGTCGGCGGCCCGGATGACGGGCCTGACCGTCACCCCGGTGGACCCCTCGCACGCGGCGGAGGCGATGGACGCGGACACCGCCGTGGTCCTCCTCAACCACGTCGACTACCGCACCGGGCGGCTCCACGACCTGCCCGCCCTCACCGCGGCGGCCCACGCCGCCGGGGCGATCACGGTCTGGGACCTGTGCCACTCCGCCGGGGCCCTCCCGGTCGGCCTCGACGCGCATGCCGTCGACCTCGCGGTCGGCTGCACGTACAAGTACCTCAACGGCGGCCCGGGCGCGCCCGCGTACCTGTACATCGCCGGGCGCCACCAGGCCGGCTTCGACTCCCCGCTCCCCGGCTGGAACGGCCACGCGGATCCCTTCGCGATGACCCCGGCCTTCGAGGCGGCCGCGGGGGCGACCCGCGGCCGCGTCGGCACCCCGGACATCCTGTCCATGCTGGCCCTGGAGTCCGCGCTCGACGCCTGGGACGGGGTCGGCGTCGAGGCCGTACGGGCCAAGTCGCTCGCCCTGACCGACTTCTTCCTCGAATGCGTGGCGGCGTACGTCCCGCAGGGCCGGGTCGAGTCGGTCACCCCGGACGAGCACGAGCACCGCGGCAGCCAGATCTCGCTGCGCACCGAGAACGCCCGCGAGGTCATGCGGGAACTCATCTCCCGGGGCGTCATCGGCGACTTCCGCGCACCCGACGTCCTGCGCTTCGGCTTCACCCCGCTCTACGTCGGTTTCGCCGACGCCGAGCGCGCCGCACGCACCCTGGGTCACATTTTCGGGTGACTCGGTAGGGAAACGTCACATCACCGGGCGGGCGGGGCTACGGCTCCGTCCGCCCGGTCACATCCCGGACCTCGCACGGAACCTTCCGTTCCAGACTGATACGGTCCCGCTCTGCCGGAACACCGGAACATCTGTCCCCGCTGTCCCACGCGTTACCGAGAGGTTGAGCCGATGACGGACCCCGCCGCAGTGGAACGGGACGCCGCCGAGGCCGCCTCGGCCTTCTCCCATCCGGCCGTGGCGCCGGACGCGACCGTCGCGTACGGGGAACACCCCGACCACGTCGTCGACTTCTACGCCCCGCGTGCCGAGGCCCCGGGCGGCCCGGTCCCGCTGGTGGTCGTCCTGCACGGCGGCGCGTGGCGGGCGCCGTACGACAGGCAGCACATCACCCCGTTCGCGGACTTCCTGGCCCGGCGGGGTTTCGCCGTCGCGAACGTCGAGTACCGGCGCGGCAGTTCCCTCCCGCACCAGAACGCCGACGGGCCGGTCGCAGGCCGCTGGCCGGAGACCTTCGACGACGTCGCCGCCGCCATGGACGCCCTCCCGGGGCTGGCCGCCGCGGCGCTCCCGCAGGCCGACGTCCGCCGCGTGGTCGTCACCGGCCACTCGGCGGGCGGACACCTCGCACTGTGGGCCGCGGGACGGCACGTGCTCCCGCACGACTCCCCGTGGAGGCTGCCGTCCCCGCCGATGCTGCGCGGCGTGGTGGCACTGGCCCCGATCGCGGACTTCGCGGTGGCGGAGGAACTGGGCGTGTGCGGCGGCGCGAGCGCGCAGCTGCTGGGCGGCGAGGAGCACTTCGCGGACCGCCTCCCGTACGCGGACCCGGCGGCCCTGCTGCCGACAGGGATCGCCACGGCGGTGGTGCAGGGACGGGACGACATCGTGGTCCCGCAGCAGGTGGCCGAGGCGTACGTGGCGGCGGCGGCGAAGGCGGGCGAGATGGTCGGGCTGACGCTCCTCGACGGGGTCGGCCACTTCCCGCTCATCGATCCGGCGGCGGACGCCTGCGCGGTGGTGTCGGAGGAGATCGCGCAACTGGCCTGGTAGCGGCGGCGTCCCGGCGGGCGTCCCGGCCAGCGTCCCGGCCGGCGGCCCGGCCGAGGCGTCCGTCCCGGCCGTTCCGGCGGTGTGCGAGGATCCGCGCACAGGCATGGGGCCCCTGTGGATCCCGGGGTCTCACCGAGCGGTCGGCGGGAGAGCGGACATGAGCAGCAGCACCCAGCGGTGGTTCGAGGGGCGCGCGTGATGGCACGATGGGGGTTGCTCGTCGAGCAGCACACGGGCACCGGCGAGGGCCGGGAGTGGTCCGTCAAGGTCCTGGGGCACGTCGACGGGACGCGCGAGGAGGCGGTTGCCGCACTGCGGGAACACGCCGAACAGTACGAGCCCCAGCATCCGTACAGGCCGAAGCGACGGGTGCTGTACCGGGACGGGGATTCCTTCCTGTTGGTCCTGGACGGGCGCTGGCAGGTCTTCCACTGCCGGTTCACGGCGGCGGAGCAGCTCCACGACAGCGCGGGCTGACGCGCGGGCAGGATCCCGCCAACTCCCCCTCGCCGCGGGGACATCGGCCGATCATGCGACGAGGATCTATGTACTGTGGCCCCGACAGTTCCTGAGCATGTTCAAAAAAATGGGGGGAACGGTGCGCAGTCGCCGTCTCGTAATTTCCGTTGCCGTCATAGCGGCCACGGTCGGTCTCGTCCCGGGGATGGCCCACGCGGCCGGTCCGGTGGCTCCCGCGGCTCCGAGCGCGCAGGGTGTGGCCGCTCCCGCCGTGGACCTGGGGAAGGCCGCGGCGCCGAACTTCAAGACCTTCAAGAGCCCCGCCGAGCGCTCGGTCCGCAAGGGTCTGGCCGCCGGGAAGGCCGGGGCCGGTGCCTCGCAGGCCGCCGGGAACCCGGACCTGGCCCTCGTGCTGAACGCGGCGAGCACCTCCGCGCACGCGCTGGACCTGGAGACCACCGTCATCAGCGCGGACTCCACGCTGAAGGTCACCGTCGACTGGGGCGACGGGAACACCGACGGGATGGACGCCTACGGTTCGACCGTCCTCAAGAGCAGCCACACGTACGCCGAGCTCGGCGAGTACAAGGTCACGGTCACCGTGACGGACCCGGCGAACCAGGCCGAGGTCGTCAACGAGTTCCCGGTCATGACCGCGGGCTCGGACTTCGTCCCGTACGCGCCCACCCGCCTGCTGGACACCCGCGACGGGACCGGCGCGGCCAAGGGCAAGGTCGCTCCGCTCGGCTCCACCCGCGTGAAGGTCGGCGCCAACGGGGCGATTCCGGCCGGCGTCACCGCCGTGGTCCTCAACCTGACCGTCACCAACGCCACCAGCGGCGGGCACATCACGGCCTTCGCCGAGGAGACCGAGCGACCGACCACGTCGAACGTCAACTTCGAGGCGGGCCAGACCGTCCCGAACCTGGTGATCGTGCCGGTCGGCAAGAACGGCTACGTGGAGCTGGCCAACCGGGGCTCGGAGTCGGTCGACCTGATCGCGGACGTGACCGGCTACTTCACCCGGACCCAGGCGAGCGGCTACACGCCGATGACCCCGGCCCGTTTCGTCGACACCCGTGAGGGTCTCGGCGCGAACCGGGGCCAGCTCGGCGGCCGCACGACCTTCTCCACCCGGATCGGCGGCCTGCGCGGCGTGCCCGAGGGCATCACCGCCGTCGCGCTCAACGTGACGGTCACCAACCCGAGGGAGGCCGGCCACCTGTCGGTCTTCCCGGGCGGCGGGGCCACCCCGACCGCGTCGAACCTGAACTTCACCCCCGGCCAGACGGTCGCCAACTCGGTGATCGTGCCCGTCGGTACGGACGGCAGGATCAGCGTCTTCAACGGCGCCTGGGCCGGGACCGACGTGATCGTCGACGTCGTCGGCTTCTACAGCACCGACAGCAAGGCGGCCTACATGCCGCTCAAGCCGGGCCGGATGATCGACACCCGTGACCCGCGCTGGCCCCACGGGCCGCTGCAGGCCCGTGGCTACGTCTACAACGGGATCTCGCCCGACGAGGCGGGCATCGACGGGTACGTGCTGAACACCACCGTGACCAACACGACCGGCACCGGCTTCCTGTCGGTCGCGCCGGACCCGAACTCGCTGCAGCAGTACAAGGACAAGACCGCGGTCTTCCCGGAGCGTCCCGGTGCCTCGGCCCTGAACTGGACGGCCGGCAAGACCGTCCCGAACCTGGTCCAGGCGAGCTCCGGCAAGAACGGCATCGTCGACTACTGGAACCAGGGCTGGGAAGACGTCGACCTCGTCGTCGACATCTTCGGTTACTACGAGTCCAAGTGATCCACGGCCGGGCGCCGCGGGGACGGTCCGCCGTCCCCGCGGCGCCCGCGCCGTCTAGCGTTCCGGTCTGCCCCGGGCGAGGTGTTCCACCAGCTCGGCCAGCTCCCCGCAGACCTGCTCGATCTTCAGGCGGACGTTGTTCTGCTCGGTGACCATCGCCGACAGCAGCAGCCCGGTGAGGGCCGCCGCCCCGTTGAGGGCCTGCAGGTTGATCATGATCTCCAGGAGGGTCTGACCGTCGAACGGTCCGGCGCGGTCGCTCGCCGCCGAGATCGCAAGGACGGACACGAGCAGCGTGCACGGGGCGCTCCCGGCGAGCTGGAAGCGTACGGCCGCCCAGATGATCAGCGGGAAGACGAGGAACAGCACGGACAGGGAGCTCCTGGTGGCCACGACGGTGACGACGACGGACGTGATCACCAGGGCGGTCACCTCGGCCACCCGGTAGCTGCCCACGCCCTCTCCCGGGCGGCGGATCCGGCGCAGGACGAGCAGCAGGGGCGTCACCACGAGCACCCCCATGGCGTCCCCGGCCCACCAGGCCGACCACACCGGCCAGAACCGGTCCGGGGGCAGGTCGCCGCTGAGCACCAGCGTCCAGGTCCCGATGGTCGCGCTGATCAGCATCGGCAGCAGACCGCCGAGGAAGACCAGCGCCAGGGCGTCCCGCAGCCGGTCGACCTCGCTGCGGAATCCCGCCTTGCGGAGCATCAGGTACGCGCACACGGGCGCGAGCGTGTTCCCCGCGACGATGCCGATGCCGGAGAGGCTGAAGTCGCCGATCCGCTCGATGGCGAAGTACGTGCCGAGGGCGATCCCCGGCCACGTCCGCAGGCCCATCCAGAGCAGGGCGGCGAGGGCGATGCCGGTGGGCGGCCACAGGGGCGTGACCTCGGCGCCGTTGACGACCACGGACTGGTGCAGGCCGATCCGGCCGCCCGCGTAGTAGACGAGGGCGACGGCGAGGATCAGCAGGACAACTGCGGGCAGACGTCGCCATTCCTCGGTGCGCACCACAGCATCAGACAACAGGCCCGCGTCCGGGCGGGCCGTGACGCGCCGCGTCGTGGGTGAGGACGAGTACCGCGGCGTCATCGGCGTGGCCGGTGGAGTCGGCCACCTTCATCACCTCGGCGGCCAGCTCGTCGGGATCGGTGCCCGCCGCTTCCCTGACGACGCGGGCGACGCGCTCCAGCCCCACCTCGATCGGGAAACTGGGGCCTTCGACCACGCCGTCGGTGAGCAGGACGATCGACCCGGCCTTCGTCAGCCGGCGCCGGGTCACGGCGTATCCCGATCCGGTCTGCAGGTTCAGCGGCAGCCCGCCGTCGTCCTCGGTGATGCCGTACCGGCCGTCGACGGTGGCCCAGATCGAGGGCACGTGGCCGGCCCGGGCGCTCTCCAGCTCCCACGTCTGCGGGTCGAAGCGGAGCAGGCTGCAGGTCGCGAAGAGATCGCGGTCCATGGAGAGCAGCACCTCGTTGGCCCGGCCGAGCACCTCGCCCGGATCGGCGACGACCGCCGAGACGGCGCGCAGGCAGATCCGGATCTGCCCCATGAACGCGGCCGCGTCCACGTCGTGTCCCTGGACGTCGCCGATGCAGAAGGCGAGGGCGCCCTCGGGCAGCTGGAAGCCGTCGTACCAGTCTCCGCCGATGTCCAGGCCGTGCCGGGCGGGCGCGTACCGGGCCGCGGCGCGCAGCCCCGGCAGCACGGGCAGCGAGGTGGGCAGCATCTCGCGTTGCAGCGCCTCGGCCAGCTCCACCCGGGCCTGCTGCAGCTCGACCCCTTGCCGCGCCTGGGCGGTGAGCCGTCCGAGCATGCTGAGGAGATCGGCGCTCGCCACGCGCGGGGGGCGGCGCGTACTCATGGAACGCTCCGAGGTGCATCCATTCGTTCCCGCTTCCGCTCCGCTCACGAGCCCGTGCACATCATATTTCCGGCCACCCGGAACGCGCCCCCCGAGACGGCCCCGGCCCGGCCGATCTGTACCCTGAACACACTTTCGAACTTGTTCAAGCATGTGTTCGAACTTCAGAGAAAATGGGGGAATCGGTGCGCAATCGCCGACTCGTAGTTTCCGCTGCCCTCGTGGCGGCGGGTGTGGCCCTGCTGCCGGGGACGACGGCTCACGCGGCTCCTCTCGCGCCCGCCGCGGGCGGGGTGTCCGTCCCCGCCGGCGGGGCGTCGAAGGGGGCGTCGGCGTCGCTGGCCGGTGGCGTGGACAAGGCCAGGGAAGCCGCCGCCAAGACCTTCCGCAGCCCTGCCGACCGGTCGGTCCGCTCGGCGCTGCCGGCGGGCGGGAACAAGGCCGCCGGCGCGCAGGCGCAGTCCGTGGCGGGGAACCCGGACCTCGCGCTGGCCATCGAAGGCGTCAGCTACACCGCGTACGGCCTGATGATCGACTCCACGATCACGAGCGCCGACGTCCCGGTCGAACTCACCATCGACTGGGGTGACGGCAAGGTCGACAAGCAGTCCCTCAAGGGCTCCACCGTGCACGGCCGCGAGCACGTGTACGCGAAGCTCGGCACGTACAACGTCACGGTGACGGTGACCGACGCCGCCAACGGTGTCCAGGCCGTCAACACCCTCCCGTTCTCCACCCTGGGCTCCGACTTCACCCCGCACGCCCCGACCAGGCTGCTGGACACCCGTAACGGCACGGGCGCGGTGGCGGGCAAGGTCGCGGGCCGCGGCACGGCCCGTGTGAAGGTGGCCGGGAACGCCAAGGTCCCCGCCGGCGTCACGGCGGTCGTCCTCAACGTCACCGTCACCAACACCATCGCCGACGGGCACGTCACGGCCTTCCCCGGCAAGGGTTCCGTGCGGCCGATCACCTCGAACCTCAACTACACGGCCGGCCAGTCCGTCCCGAACCTGGCCATCGTGCCGGTGGGCACCGACGGCTACGTGGAGCTCTTCAATGGCGGTTGGAGCCCGGTCGACCTGATCGCCGACGTCACCGGCTACTTCACCCCGTCCGAGGCCAGCGGCTACACCTCGCTGTCCCCGGTCCGCGCCGTCGACACCCGTGAGGGCCTCGGCACGGCCAAGGGCCAGGTCCCGGGGCAGGGCTCGTTCGAGGTGCAGATCTCGGGCAAGAACGGTGTTCCGGCCGGGATCAAGGCCGTGGCGCTGAACATGACCGTCACCAACCCGCGCGAGGACGGTCACCTGATCGCCTACCCGAGCGGCCAGCAGGCGCCGATCACGTCCAACGTGAACTTCACCGCAGGCCAGACGGTAGCCAACGCGGTGATCGTGCCGGTCGGCCCCGACGGGAAGATCGCCATCCGCAACGGTGCCTGGGCGGGAGCCGACGTGGTCGTCGACGTCGTCGGTTACTACAGCCCCGACAGCGCCGCGGCCTTCCTGCCGATCGGCCCGTTCCGTGCGCTGGACACCCGCGACCCCGAGAGCTGGTGGCCGGGCGGTCACCTGCCGGCCCGCGGTTACATCCCGCAGATGGCCTCCGCGGAGCCGGCGGGGGTCGAGGCGTACGCGCTGAACGCCACCGTCACCGAGACGAAGGACTCCGGGTTCCTCTCCGTGGCCCCGGGACCGTTCCCGTGGCTGGTGAACGACGGACCCGACGCCCCGCAGCCGCCCCGGCCGAACTCCTCCGTCCTGAACTGGACGGCGGGCAGGACCGTCCCGAACCTGGTGCAGGCAAGCGACGGCGAGCACGGCATCATCCACTTCTGGAACCAGGGCTGGAAGGACGCCGACCTGATCGTCGACGTCTTCGGCGTCTACGAGACGCGGTGATCCACCGGTAGTACGGGGGGAGGGGCGGCACGCGACGGCGAGCCGCCCCTCCTGCGCACGCGGGCCCACCCCGATAACGCGGAGGGCCCCGCCCGATCTCCCGATCGGACAGGACCCTCACCCGTGTTCCCGGGACGGTGTCAGGACGTGAAGTAGCCGCTCAGATCGGCGATCACGTCGAGGGAGCCCGAGTTGTTGAAGAACGTCACCCGCCCGTCCACGACCGGGACGACCACCAGGTTGGCCACGGTCTGCCCGGCGGTGTAGTTGAGGTTCGACACGTTGGGACGCGTGACCCCGTGGGGGTGGACGATCAGGTGCCCGGCCTCGGTGGGGTTGGTGACCGTGACGTTGAGGACGACCGCGGTCACGCCCTGCGCGGGCACTCCCTCGACCCCGGCCACCTGGAGGCTCACGAGGCCACCCGGACCCACGGCTCCGGTGCGGGCACCGGAGCCGTCACGGGTGTCGAGCAGCCGGACCGGGCCCGCCGCGGAGAAGGACGAACCGGTGGCCGCGTAGTAGCCCGTGACATCGGCGATCAGGTCGACGGAGCCGGCGTTGTTGCGCAGGTCGACCTTCCCGTTGACGACGGGCACGGTCACGAGGTTGGGCACGATCTGCCCGGCCGTGAAGTTGAGGTTCGACACGTCCGGCGCCGCCTGGCCGTTGGGGTAGACGGTGACGTGCCCGGCCTGGGTCGGGTACACGGCGGTCACGTTCATGACCACGGCCGTGACCCCGCTCGCGGGGATCCCCTTCACGCCGGCGACCTGGAGGGTGACGACCCCGCCGGGTCCGGCGCGCTCCTTCTTGGCACCGGTGCCGTCCCTGGTGTCCAGGAACCGCGACGGCGTGATCGAGTTCAGCGCGGAGCCGTCCCCGGCCTTGTCGGTGTAGTAGCCGGTGACGTCGGCGATGAGGTCCACCGATCCGGCGTTGTTGCGCAGGTCGACCTTGCCGTTGACGACCGGGACGGTCACCAGGTTGGGGACGATCTGCCCGGGCGCGAAGTTGAGGTTCGACACCTTGGGCGTGGGCTGCCCGTTCGGGTAGACCATCACGTGTCCGGCCTCGGTCGGGTGGACGGCGGTCACGTTCATGACCACGGCCGTGACCCCGCTCGCGGGGATCCCCTTCACGCCGGCGACCTGGAGGGTGACGACCCCGCCGGGTCCGACGCGCTCCTTCTTGGCACCGGTGCCGTCCCTGGTGTCCAGGAACCGCGACGGCCCGGCCGGCACGAACCGGCTGCCCGCCTGGACGGGCGCGGGGGCCGTGACCGTGTACGCCTTGGTGATCCGGTGCCCCCCGATGTAGGGCCCGACGTCGTACAGGCCCGGCTTGAGGCCGTTGGTGTCGACGAGGACCTTCATCGAGGTGCCGTCAGGGCTCACGGAGAGCGGCTTCAGGGCGGTGCCGTCGTTGAACGGGTCGTCGCTGGGCATCAGCCTGAGCTCGGTGCCCAGGCGCAGTCCGGTGCCGTGGACGACCGCCTGGTTGCGGGTACCGGCGGGGCCGGTCGCCGGGCTGATCCCACTGATCCAGGAGCCGGGCAGGGACTTGCATCCCGCGGAGCAGGCTCCCTGCATGCTGTACTCGACGGGTGTGGCGGCCTTCCCGGCGGTCAGCAGCAGCACGGCGTCGCCGGGTGCGGCGCTGCTGGAAGCCGAGCAGACGTCCGGGCAGCCGTATCCGGATTCGGCAGCGGACCGGGTCCAGCCGGGGCCGTTGTGCAGACTCACGTCCACCGGCCCGTTGTCCTCGCGCAGGTCGCCCGCCGTGGTGGGCAGGCTGAGCCCGAAGGAGTGGGAGGGCTTCATGGCCACCACGGAGCAGCGGGCCGTGGACTGCTCGGTGAGAACACCGCTGCGGACGATCGACGGGTCGTCTGACACGCGGTCGGCCGTGCACTCCGGCGCCCAGCCTGCCGCCGTACCGACCTTCCAGGAGTCCACGTACGCGCGCAGGGGCTTGCCCTGGTACCGGGCCACGGTCACGACGGCGACGTACGAGGCCGAGCCGGAGGCCCGGCACGAGGGCCCCTGCTCCTGCCGGCAGGCGATCCGGCCGGCGGCGTCGACGGCCGTCACCGTGGTGGCGGCGGGGGTGTAGCGGTCGACGGGCGTCCGCGCACCGAACCACAGCTTGTCCGTGGTGGCGGCGCCGACCCGGACGCAGCGGGCGTCCAGTGCGGACGTGAGGTCGAAGGACAGCGACGGTCCCCCGACCTTGGTGGAGGCCGGGGCCGCGCACGTCGCAGTCGGCGAGACGTCCCGCCGGGCCAGCTCATACGTTTCCGCACGGTGCCCGACCACCATCGCCGTGTACGGCACACCGGCGGAGAGCACGCAGGTGTCGGACGCACACACGGCACCGGAGGGGTCGGTCAGATGGACCGTCGTCACCGTGCCGGTCGAGAGGGCGGCCTGACCGATCATCTCCACGGTGGAGTGCTGGTCCGCGGGCACGCTCAGGCAGGCCTGGCGCACGGTGTCGGACACCGAGACCTTGGCGCCCGAGGTGCTGTCGAACCCGGTCTGCCGCCAGGGGGCGCATCCCGCGGCTTCACCGGTCCGGTGGACCACCAGCCCGTACGCCTTGGCCGGCGCACCGGTCAGCACAGCGCGGAACGGGGCGGTTCCGGTCAGCCGGCAGACGGGGTTCAGGTACCCCTCGACCTTGCACTGCTGTGCTCCCGAGGCGTCATAGACCACTGCCACGACGTCGGTACCGCCGGCGGGCGGGCGGTTGAGCAGGTAGAGGCCCTTGCCGGTGGACGTCGGCAGGGTCAGGCAGAACTCCTGCCCCGCGCCGGAGAAGGTTCCGGTCGACGCGCCGGCCACCAGGCCGTTGTCGTTGCCCGGGGTGCAGCCCCGGGTCTCCTTGGCGGAGTGGAAGGCGACGGCGAACGCACCGGCGTCGACCACGTCCCCGTTGACGGCCCAGGTGTAGTCACCGGGAGCCAGGGCGCAGGGCCCGTTGCGGTACCAGCAGTTGCTCGGGGTGCCGTCCTGCAGGTACAGACTGCCGGGCAGGTTGGCGCCGGAGAAGGCCGGGGCGATGGTGTAGTCGCCGGCCTGCGGCACCCGCAGGGTGCGGCAGCGCGAAGAACCCGGCTCGGGGGAGGCTCCGTACGCCTGGGGCTCCACCACCGTGCAGCCCTCGGGCCTGGAGAGCTTCGCCAGAGTGAGGTCGTAGGCACCGTCCCCGTCCACCAGGGACGCGCGGAACGGCGCGGTGCCGGTGAGCTTGCAGTCGTTCGGTGCGTGCCTCTGGTTCAGCGAGGTGCAGACCTGCTTGCCGGTGGCGTCGTGGACCAGCCTCAGGGGCGGCCACGGCGAGCCGTCCGAGACGACGTGGCCGCGCAGCACGTCGCCCGAAGCCAGGTCGAGCGTGAAGCAGGCGCCCGCGGAGGAGGCCGACAGCGAGCCGTGGAGCACGGTGGGTGCGCCGAGCTTGTGATCGGCGGCGCCCACCGCCCTGCACGAGGTGGAGGAGAGCAGCGGAACGTACGAGACGCCGATGTCGGTCTGGCTCCCGTCGCTGCTCTTCACCTCCAGCGTGTACGTCCCCGCCTGGCTGACGGGGCACTGGAACGGCGGGTACTTCTCGGCGGCGCCGTAGACGCTCTCGCACGCCACGGCGGCGCCGCCCGGAGCGACCAGCTTGTGGACGGTCTGGCCGGAGATCTCCAGCAGCACCACGTCCTTCTGCTGGGGCAGGGTGAGGGAGAAGGAAGCGGTCCTGTTCGCCTCGAGGGTGCAGCCGACCACGGTGTGCGGCGCCAGCGCCGCCGGGCAGGTGCCCGAAACCCCGGTCGCCTGGAGCGCCTGCACGGAGGCCTTCTGCGCCGCTTCCCGCGCGGCCTTCCGGTCCGGCTCCGGCGCGGCCTGCGGGCCCTCGGCCTTCGGCTGGGCCGTGGCCGGGGCGGCCGTGGTGGCGACGGGCGGCGCGGTTGCCGCGGCGGCCGTGCCGCTCTGGCCTGCGAGCGAGGCCAGCAGTGCGAGCAGCAGGGTGCCCGAAGCGGCCATCGCGCCGCCCCGCCCCCGTCTGCTCCGTCCTCTTCTGCCGTTCGGCAGCAAACTCATGAACCCCCCAGTTCGGATGGGCCCGACCCCCGTGACCTGCGCAGGAGCTCTGGGCAGCCGGAGTGTAGCGCCCGCCCCGAACAGCCCGAAGGGCGGGACGCCTTGTGCGCGTCCCGCCCCTGCGGTGGTGCCTCTCCTGCTTACAGGAAGGAGTTGATCTCGATCGTCTCGGTGCGGCCGGGGCCGACGCCGATCGCGGAGATCGGCGCGCCCGACATCTCCTCCAGGGCCTTGACGTACGCCTGCGCGTTCGCCGGCAGGTCCTCGAAGGTCTTGGCCTTGGTGATGTCCTCGGACCAGCCGGGGAGGTATTCGTAGATCGGCTTCGCGTGGTGGAAGTCGGTCTGCGAGTAGGGGAGCTCCTCGACGCGCTTGCCGTCGATCTCGTACGCGACGCACACCGGGATCTGCTCCCAGCCGGTCAGCACGTCCAGCTTGGTGAGGAAGAAGTCGGTGAGGCCGTTCACCCGGGTGGCGTACCGTGCGATCGGTGCGTCGAACCAGCCGCAGCGACGGTCACGGCCGGTGGTCACACCGCGCTCGCCGCCGATGCGGCGCAGGTCCTCGCCGTCCTGGTCGAACAGCTCGGTCGGGAACGGGCCCGCGCCGACGCGGGTCGTGTAGGCCTTGAGGATGCCGATGACGCGGCTGATCTTCGTCGGGCCCACGCCGGTTCCGGTGCAGGCGCCGCCCGCGGTCGGGTTCGACGAGGTGACGAAGGGGTAGGTGCCGTGGTCGACGTCGAGCAGGGTGCCCTGGCCGCCCTCGAAGAGCACGACCTTGTCCTCGTCCAGAGCGTTGTTGAGGATCAGGGTGGTGTCGGCGACGTACGGCTTGATCTGCTCCGCGTACTGGAGCATCTCCTCGACGATCTGCGCGGCGTCGATCGCGCGGCGGTTGTAAAGCTTCGCCAGGAGCTGGTTCTTGCCCTCCAGCGCCGCTTCGACCTTCTGGGTCAGGATCGACTCGTCGTAGAGGTCCTGGACCCGGATGCCGATGCGGTTGATCTTGTCCGCGTACGTCGGGCCGATGCCGCGACCGGTGGTACCGATCTTGCGCTTGCCGAGGAAGCGCTCGCCGACCTTGTCGAGGGTGACGTTGTACGGCGTGATCAGGTGCGCGTTGCCGCTGATGAGCAGCTTGGAGGTGTCGATGCCGCGCTCGTTCAGGCCGCGCAGCTCGGAGAGCAGGACGGCCGGGTCGACGACGACACCGTTACCGATGACCGGGGTGCATCCGGGGGAGAGGATGCCGGAGGGGAGAAGGTGCAGCGCGTACTTCTGGTCGCCGACGACGACCGTGTGGCCGGCGTTGTTGCCACCCTGGTAGCGCACTACATAGTCAACGGATCCACCGAGCAGGTCGGTGGCCTTTCCCTTGCCCTCGTCACCCCACTGAGCTCCGAGCAGCACAAGAGCGGGCACAGGCGTACACCTCTTCCGGATGGGGCATGTCCAAGGTCAGGGGGGCGTACGACGATGTACGCAGGCTGAGCCGTCGACCGGTACCCCGGAATAGACGAAGGCCCTGGCGCAATAGCGCAAGGGCCTCTTGCACAAAGATGCTACCCGAGGAAGGACCGAGGTGTCGGCTCCAGAGCCCACCATGAGCCATGCGGGCGCGCCGGTAGGCGGCCTGCTCGTGCTCGTCGACCCGGTCGCCCGCCGTCTTGACGGCGAGTCCGTGCGGATCGCGAAGGATGTGTTGTCAGCGGGCGCGGCGGCGAAAATCTGCCTCCCGGACTCGCAGGAGGAATTTGCGCGGGCTCTTGCCCGCCGGGGTCATCGGCAGCCGGTGATCGTGGGCGACGACCGGGCCCTGGTACGGGCCGTGGGGCTGCTGTACCGGGAGCGGGCGCTGGGCGAGGGCGCCCTCGCGCTGGTCCCGGTGGGGCCCGTGGGATCCCTCGGGCTGGCGGGTTCGCTCGGGGTTCCGCTTTCGGCCGTTTCCGCGGCCCGGGCGGTGCTCGAGGGGACGGTGCGGATGTGCGACCTGCTCGTCGACGACAGTGACGGGGTGGTGCTGGGTGCGCTGCAGATCCCGCCGGTGCGGGGGATTCCGCGGCCGGCCGGGCCGTCGGTGTGGAGCGCGTACCGCTCGCTGGTCCGGACGCTGGTCCGCCCGGTGGCGGCGGGATCTGCAGCGCACCCAGCACCACCCCGTCACTGTCGTCGAC
>NZ_JARAYQ010000074.1:0-33625 GCF_033794505.1 Streptomyces sp. MB09-01
CCGCTTCCCCGCTTCCCCCCTGCGTCCGCCCGGGCGCCTCGCACCCATCAACCTACCGAACGTTCGGCCAGGAGCTCTCAGTGTCCACCGACCAGCATCCCGACTTCTTCGTCCGCCACGCGGCTCTGCTCGACCAGGCGGTGGAGTGTGCCGCCGACCGCACCTACTGGACGCCGTACCCGGAAACCCCCAGCGCCTCTGCGTACGGAGCCGAGGCATCCGGGCTGGGCGAAGCCGCCTTCCGCGGCCTCCTCGGCCACCCCTTCCTCATCGAAGGACATCCGGCCACCGGCACCGTCCCCGCCACCGAGGTTTCGCCCTACGGCTTCCCGCTCGGCGTCAGTTACCCGTACCTGGCGCCCGATGCGGCCGTCGCCACGGCCAAGTCAGCCGCGGTGACATGGCGCGCAGCGAGCCCGGACACCCGGGCCGGCGTCGCCGCCGAGATCCTCGCCCGGCTGAACGAGGCGAGCTTCGAGATCGCGCACGCCGTCCAGCACACCACCGGCCAGCCCTTCATGATGGCGTTCCAGGCCGGCGGTCCGCACGCCCAGGACCGAGGCCTCGAAGCGGTGGCCCACGCATGGAACGAGCAGACACGCCATCCGGTCGCGGCCCGCTGGAGCAAGCCGCAGCGCAAGGGCGGCCCACTCGTCATGGACAAGACCTTCACCACCGTGGGACGCGGTGTGGCCGTACTGATCGCCTGCAACACCTTCCCCACATGGAACGGCTATCCGGGATTGTTCGCGAGTCTGGTCACCGGCAACCCGGTGGTCGTCAAGCCTCACCGACGTGCCGTGCTGCCGCTGGCGATCACCGTACGGATCGCCCGTGAGGTGCTGGCGGAGGCCGGTTTCGATCCGGACGTGGTACTGCTCGCCGCCGCGAAGCCCGAGGAGCGCACCGCTCCCGCCCTGGCCACCCACCCCGATGTGCGCATCGTGGACTTCACCGGCTCCAGCGAGTTCGGTGACTGGCTGGAGACCAACGCCCGCCAGGCCGTCGTCCACACCGAGAAGTCCGGACTCAACACCGTCGTCGTGGACTCCACGGACGACTACGCGGGGCTGCTGCGCAACCTCGCCTTCTCCCTGTCGCTCTACAGCGGCCAGATGTGCACCACCCCGCAGAACTTCCTCGTCCCCCGCGAGGGCTTCCCGACCGACCAGGGGCGGCGTACGGCCGACGAGTTCGCCGCCGACCTGGGCGCCGCCCTGGACAGGCTTCTCGGTGACCCGGCCCGTGCGGCCGCCACCCTCGGCGCGATCGTGAACGACGGTGTGCTGAAGCGTGTGGCGCAGGCGGCGGAACTCGACCGTACCGCCCATCCGTCGAGGCGACTCACCCACCCGGACTTCCCGGACGCGGCCGTCCTTTCCCCGCTGGTGGTCCGGCTCGAGGCCGAGGCCGACGAAGAGACATACACCAGCGAGTGGTTCGGGCCGGTCTCCTTCGTCATCGGTACCGACTCCACCGCGCACGGCCTGCGTCTCCTGCACGACACCGTACGGCGCCACGGCGCGCTGACCGCCTCCGTGTACGCCACCGACGAGGGTGTGCTGGAGGCGGCACGAGCAACCGCGCTGGAGGCGGGCGTGCACCTGTCGGAGAACCTGACCGGTGCGGTCTTCGTCAACCAGTCCGCCGCCTTCAGCGACTTCCACGGCACTGCGGCCAACCCCGCGGCCAATGCCGCCCTCACCGACCCGGCGTTCGTCACCGGACGCTTCTCGGTCGTCCAGTCCCGGCGCCACGCACCCGCAGAGGAGCACGTCGATGCGTGATGAGGTCTATCTGATCGACGGGGCCCGCACTCCGCTCGGCCGCCACCGGGGCGCCCTGGCCTCCGTACGCCCCGACGACCTGGCCGCCCTCGTAGTCGGCGAGGCGGTACGTCGCTCGGGCATCCCGGCCGACACCGTGGACGAGGTGATCCTCGGCGCCGCGAACCAGGCGGGCGAGGACAACCGGGACGTGGCCCGCATGGCGGTCCTGCTGGCCGGACTGCCGGACACCGTGCCCGGATACACCGTCAACCGGCTGTGCGCGTCCGGGCTGACGGCCGTCGCCTCGGCCGCCCAGGCGATTCGTGCGGGGGAGGCCGACCTGGTCGTCGCGGGCGGAGTGGAGTCCATGACCCGCGCCCCTTGGGTGATGGCCAAGCCCGGCACGCCCTGGGCCCGGCCCGGCGAGGTCCACGACACCTCTCTCGGCTGGCGCTTCACCAACCCGCGCTTCCCGGCCGCGACCACCCTGTCCATGGGCGAGACCGCCGAGGAGGTCGCCGCCCTGGACGGCATCACCCGCCTCGAGGCGGACACCTTCGCGCTGCGCAGCCACCGCCGGGCGGAGGCCGCCCAGAGGGCGGGCCGCTTCAAGGAGGAGATCGTCCCGGTGCCAGTGGCGGACGGCGAGGTGACCCAGGACGAGGGGCCTCGGCCGTCCACATCGCTGGAGAAGCTCGGCGGACTGCGCACGTCCTTCCGCAGCGGCGGGATCATCACCGCGGGCAACTCCTCGCCGCTGTCCGACGGGGCCGCTGCCATCGTGGTGGCGAGTTTGGCGGCGGTCGAACGATACCGGCTCACCCCCCGGGCCCGCGTCGTCACCGCCGCCTCGGCTGGGGTCGAGCCCCGCCTGATGGGGCTCGGGCCCGTGCCGGCCACCTTGAGGGCGCTCGGCCGGGCGGGCTGGCGGCCCGACGACCTGGACGCCGTCGAGGTGAACGAGGCCTTCGCCGCCCAAGCGCTGGCAGTCGTCCGCCGCCTGCAGCTCGACGAGGACCGCGTCAATGCCGACGGCGGCGCCATCGCCCTCGGACACCCGCTCGGCTGCTCCGGCGCCCGCATCCTGCTCACCCTGCTCGGACGCATGGAACGCGAGGACGCCCGACGGGGACTGGCGACCATGTGCGTGGGGGTCGGCCAGGGCGTGGCGATGCTCGTGGAGCGCGTATGAGCACGCGGGAGGACACGGCGTACGAGACCCTGCGGGTCGAGGAGCGCGCGGACCGGGTCGTCGTGACCCTGCACCGGCCCGAGGCGCGCAACGCCATCGGCAGCGGCATGATCGCCGAACTGCATCGCGTGTGCGAGGACCTGGAGCGCGCGCCGAGGCTGCTGCTGCTCACCGGGCACGGCGGGGTCTTCGCCGGCGGCGCCGACATCGCCGAACTGCGACGGCGTGGCCGGGAGGAGGCGCTGCAGGGAATCAACAGCCGTCTGTTCGAGCGGGTGCGCAGGCTGCCCATGCCCACCGTGGCCGCGGTGGACGGCTGGGCGCTGGGCGGCGGCGCCGAGCTGGCGTACGCCTGCGACATCCGGATCGCCGGGCCGAACGCCGTCTTCGGCAACCCCGAACCGGGCCTGGGCATCCTCGCCGCCGCCGGGGCCTGCTGGCGGCTGCCGGAGCTGCTCGGCGAGTCGGTGGCCAAACAGGTCCTGCTCGCCGGACGGAACCTCGACGCGCCTGCCGCGCTCGCCTGCGGGCTGGTCACGGACGTCGTACCGGCCGAGCGGCTGATCGCCGAGGCACACGCCCTGCTGGACCGCATGGCCCGCTCCTCGGCGCTCGCCCTGCGGCTGACCAAGCTCGTCACCGACGCCCCGGGTGCCCATCCGGTGGCCGATGACCTCGCCCAGGCCGTGCTGTTCGAGGGCCGCGACAAGGAGGAGCGCATGACGCGATTCCTGGAGAAGAACGAGAAGAACGGAGGCCGGGCATGACCTCGGCATCAGCACCGCCCGCCGTCGTGGGGGTGATCGGCGGCGGCCGGATGGGGACGGGCATCGCCCAGTCCTTCGCGGCCGCAGGGTCGTCCGTGGTCGTCGTGGAACACGACGAAGCGGCCGCGACCGTCGCGCTGAACCGCATCGCCGCTGGCCTGAGGCAGGCCGCCGAGCGCGAGGGGCCCGGCGGATCCGCCACCGGTGAGGTACCGGACCGGGTCACCGCCGTGACCTCGATCGCCGAACTTCCCGCCGACGCCGATCTCGTCGTCGAGGCAGTACCGGAGGACGCCGCGCTCAAGGCCCGGATGCTCGCCGCCGCCGAGCAGGCCGTGGGGGAGCGGTGCGTACTCGCCACCAACACCAGTTCCCTCCCGGTCACCGAACTCGCGGCGGCCCTGAAGCGGCCGGGACGCTTCCTGGGCATGCACTTCTTCAACCCGGTGCCCGTATCCGCGCTGGTCGAACTGGTCCTCACTCCCGACACCACCGGGGAGACTCTCGCGACGGCGGTCGGCTGGACGCACTCCCTGGGCAAGCAGAAGGTCGTCGTCCAGGACTCGCCGGGATTCGCCAGCAGCCGTCTCGGCCTGGCCCTCGGTCTGGAGGCGGTCCGCATGGTCGAGGAGGGGGTCGCCGAGCCCGAGGCCATCGACACGGCCATGCGCCTGGGATACCGGCACCCGATGGGGCCGCTGCGCCTCACCGACGTAGTGGGTCTCGACGTACGGCTGGCCATCGCCGACCACCTGCACAGGACGCTCGGGGAGCGGTTCGCCCCACCGGCATTGCTGCGGGAGAAGGTCGCCCGCGGCGAGCTGGGCCGCAAGACGGGGAAGGGGTTCTACTCATGGCCGTGACCGACGGTGCGCCCACCGAGGCCCAGGAGCCCGGCGGCCCCGCCCCGTACGGGGTCGCCTACGACGTCACCGACGCCGTGGCCGTCATCGAACTGCGCGGCCCAGGGAGCGGCAACGCCCTCGACACCCATATGCGCAGCGCCCTCCTCATGGCAGCACGCCGCCTGACCACGGACACCGCACGCGGTGTACGCGCGGCCCTGATCACCGCCCGCGGAAAACACTTCTGCGTCGGCCAGGACCTCAAGGAGCACGCCAGGCTGCTGAACACCGCGCCCGAGGCGGCCTTCGCGAACCTTCCCAACGACTACAACCCGCTGATGAAGGAGCTGCACGGGCTGCCGGTCCCGCTCGTCGTGGCCGTCGAGGGCGCGTGTGTCGGGGCCGGGCTCGGCATCGCGCTCTGCGCCGATGTACGGGTCGCCGCCGAAGGAGCCCGCTTCGCGACCGCCTTCACCGGCCTCGGCCTGGCCTCCGACTCGGGGGTCGCCCGCGGCCTCGTCCGCCAGCTCGGCCCTTCGCGGACCGCCGGACTCATGCTCCTCGGAGACCGCTTCTCCGCGCAGGACGCCGAACGCTGGGGCCTGGTCCACCGCGTCGTGGCGGACGGCTCGGCCACGGCTGAAGGGCTGGCCGTCGCCCGCTCCCTCGCAGGCGGACCCACCGCCGCCCACCGAGAGATCAAGGCACTGCTGCGGTCCGCGGCCACCGCCCCGCTGCCGGCCGCGCTGGAGCGCGAAGCCGTGATCCAGCGCCGCCTCGGCGCCACCGAGGACCACCGCGAAGCCGTGACGGCGTTCCTCGAACGCCGCAGCCCGGCCTTCCGCGGCCATTGACCCACTCATCGAGTACGACGGGACACTCACACCCCATGAACACCCCCACCGTCACACCATCCGGGCCCCAGGGCCCCGAGACCACCTTCGAGGACACCATCGCCCGCGACCAGCGCATCGAGCCCCGGGACTGGATGCCCGACGGCTACCGCACCACGCTGATCCGGCAGATCGCCCAGCACGCCCACTCCGAGATCATCGGTATGCAGCCGGAGGGCGAGTGGATCACCCGGGCGCCCTCGCTGCGCCGCAAGGCCATCCTCTTCGCCAAGGTGCAGGACGAGGCCGGGCACGGGCTGTACCTCTACTCCGCGGCCGAGACCCTCGGGGCGGACCGCACGGACATGACGGCGCGTCTGATCGACGGCCGCCAGAAGTACTCGTCCATCTTCAACTACCCGACCCACACCTTCGCCGACGTCGGCGTGATCGGCTGGTTCGTGGACGGCGCGGCGATCTGCAACCAGGTGCCCCTGTGCCGTACGTCGTACGGCCCGTACGGGCGCGCCATGGTGCGCGTGTGCAAGGAGGAGTCCTTCCACCAGCGGCAGGGCTACGAACTCCTGCTGACGATGATGCGCGGCACCGACGAGCAGCGGGAGATGGTGCAGGACGCGGTGAACCGCTGGTGGTGGCCGTCGCTGATGATGTTCGGCCCGCCGGACGCCGACTCGCCCAACTCCGCGCGGTCCATGGCCTGGAAGATCAAACGGCACTCCAACGACGAACTGCGACAGCGGTTCGTCGACATGACCGTGCCGCAGGCCCAGAAGCTCGGCGTCACCCTGCCCGACCCCGTCCTGCGGTGGAACGAGGAACGCGGGCACCACGACTTCGGCGCCCCCGACTGGGACGAGCTGAAGCGCGTGGTCTCCGGCGACGGGCCGTGCAACGCCGAGCGGATCGCCCGGCGCCGGGCCGCCCACGAGGAGGGCGCCTGGGTGCGGGAGGCGGCCTCGGCCCATGCCGCCAAGCAGGCGACCCGGGTGCGGGAAGGAGCGGCGGCATGAGCGGCACCGACCGGAATTCCGCCGGCGGACCCGTCCGCATACGGGACGAGTGGCCGCTGTACGAGGTGTTCGTCCGCGGCAAGCGCGGACTGAACCATGTCCACGTGGGCTCCCTGCGCGCGCCCGACGACGCGATGGCCCTTGTCCACGCCCGCGACCTGTACACCCGGCGCAACGAGGGCGTGAGCGTCTGGGCCGTGCGATCCGACTCCATCGCCGCCTCCACCCCCGCCGAGAAGGACCCCTTCTTCGGGCCCAGCGGCGACAAGGTCTACCGGCACCCGACCTTCTACGACATCCCCGACGACGTACCCCACATCTAGGAGCGGCCGCCAATGAGTGACGAGGACCTGTACGTCGACCACGACAACGCGCAGTGGGCGTTCGGCACCGGTTTCACCGACCCCCTGCACGGCATCGACCAGAGGGTGCCGGACGGCGTCGACGCCGGAGACCTGGCTGCCTGCTGTCTGGCCCTGGGCGACGACGCCCTGGTGTCCGCCCAGCGGCTCGCCGAGTGGTGCACACGCGCCCCCGAACTGGAGGAGGAACTCGCCCTGGCCAACATCGGCCTCGACCTGCTCGGCCAGGCCCGGCTGCTGTACGCCAGGACGGGACGGGCCGACGGTACGGGCCGCGGCGAGGACGCGTACGCCTACTTCCGTGATCCAGACGACTTCCGCAACCTACGGCTGGCCGAACTGCCCGGCGGCGACTTCGCCTTCACGATCACACGGCTGCTCGTGCTGTCCGCCTGGCGGCTGGCCGTCTTCGAGGAGCTCACCAGCGCTCCTGATCCGGTGCTTGCCGCCATCGCCGCCAAGAGCGTGAAGGAGCTCTCCTACCATTGCCACTACGCCGCCGTGTGGACCGTGCGCTTCGGCGACGGGACTCCCGAGTCCCGCAATCGCCTCGGAACGGCACTGCTCGACATCGCGCCCTGGCTGGGAGAACCTCTGACCGACCGGACCGCAGCCGCTCTGGGCGCCGAGTCCGCGGTGGTCGCCGACCGGACGCTGCGGCGCCTCGCGGACGTCCTGGTGCGAGCGGGATTCGACCCCTCGGAGGTCCTGCCACTGGGCCCGGCGCCCGCCCCCGCCATACCGGGCTCCGGTCGCGACGGCGACCGTACCGAACACCTGGCGCCGCTCCTCACCGAACTCCAGAGCATCGCCCGCGCACACCCGGAGGCGCAATGGTGACGCTCGCCGATGCCGGCGGGCACCGCCGAAAGACGGCGCACCGCGCCTGGCGTATCGCCTGCGAGATCCCCGATCCTGAACTGCCCATGCTGACCCTCGCCGACCTCGGAGTGCTCCGCGGCGTCGAGGTGGAGCAGGACGGCACGGTCGTCGTGCGGCTCACCCCGACCTACTCCGGCTGTCCCGCCGTGGCCGAGATGCGGGCTGAAGCCGCCAACCGGCTGCAGGCGGCCGGCTTTCCCGCCGTCCGGGTCGTCACCGTGCTCGACCCGCCCTGGACTACCGACTGGATCACATCCCAGGGCCGCCACAAGCTCGCCGAACACGGCATCGCACCACCGGGGCCTCGGCGCCTCAGCCAATCCGGGCCGGTGTGGCTGTCCCTCGGGCCGGCCCCGTCAGATGTGCCCTGCCCCCGCTGCGCCTCGGTCGATACCGAGGAGATCTCGCGGTTCGCCGCAACCGCCTGCCTGGCGCTCCGCCGCTGCGGCACCTGCCTGGAGCCCTTCGAGCACCTCAAGGACCTTTGATGACGACCCCCTCCCATCCCCCCGGCACGGCGCGGACCCGTCTGCGTCCCACCTTCCACGCCCTGCGCGTCGCAGCGGTCGAGGGGCTGTGCTCCGACGCCGCCGCGCTCACCCTGGCGATACCGGACCGCCTGGCCGAGGAGTTCGCGTTTCTCCCCGGCCAGTGCCTCACCGTGCGCCGGGAGATCGACGGCCGCGACGAGCGCCGCTCCTACTCCATCTGCTCCCCCGTCGGGGAGCCACCGCGCATCGGCATCCGCGTCGTACCCGGCGGCCTGTTCTCTTCCTGGCTCGTCCACGGTGTGCGCCCGGGAGACACCCTTGAGGTGATGGGACCGGCCGGTGCTTTCACCCCCGACCTCACCGCATCCGGACAACCCGGTGGACTCGGCCACTACGTGCTCATCGCCGCCGGATCCGGCATCACACCGATGCTGTCGATCGCCGCCTCCGTACTCGGCGCCGACGGCTCATCCCGCATCACCCTCCTCTACGGCAACCGGCGCACCGATACGGTCATGTTCGCGGACGAACTGGCAGATCTGAAAGACCAGTACCCGGCCCGCTTCCAGCTCGTTCACGTGTTGTCCCGCGAGCCGCGCCAGGCCGAAATGCTCACCGGCCGCCTCGATGCGGCGCGGCTCACCGCCCTGCTCGACGCCCTGGTCGACACCGACGGCGTCGACCAATGGTGGCTCTGCGGTCCGCACGGCATGGTCCGTGACTCCAGCGCCATCCTGGCCAGGCTCGGCGTCCCGGCCGACCGAATCCACCAGGAACTGTTCCACGCCGATGAAGAACCGCCCGCCGCCCGCAACGAGGTCTCGGCGATCGGTCTCACCACGAGCGAAGTCACCGTCGTCCTGGATGGCAGGGCCACCACGTTCCCGGCCCCCCGGGACCGCACCGTCCTCGACGCTGCCCAACAGCTCCGCCCCGACCTGCCGTTCGCCTGCAGAGGCGGCGTCTGCGGGACGTGCCGCGCCCTGGTGACCCATGGCCGGGGGGACATGCGCCGAAACTACGCCCTGGAGCCCGCGGAGGTGGCCGCGGGATACGTCTTGACCTGCCAGACCCGCCCCGCATCGGACGAGCTCACCGTGGACTTCGACATGTGAGCGCGAACATGTCGACAACGTTCGGTTTTCTCGACGATGAACGATCGGAAACCTGCGCTGGAAAAGGCGCATGCCGTTCGGCACAGTAAGCCCGGGTCGATCAATCACTCTGTCCGAACAGATGTTCGGTAGAGCAGGGTGAAAGCCTGATTGCCGCCTGGGTCCCCAACGCGGGAGACCGCGCGAACCCGGGCCGCCCGCAACGTTCGTTGACCGACGGCGTGCGCCTATCGAAATCTTGAGCGGACCGGCAGTAACGGACCGCACTGCATCATTTTATGGAAAGTGAGAGCCAGGCGTGAGTGAGCAGCCGCTCGTAAAGCCCGCAGCGCCAGCCGGACCGGCCCGGCCCAATGTCGACGCCGGAGACGCCGGTTACAGCAAGTCGTTGAAGTCCCGGCACGTCAGCATGATCGCCATCGGCGGTGCCATCGGCACCGGCCTCTTCCTCGGTGCCGGCGGCCGCCTCGCCGAGGCCGGCCCGTCGTTGTTCGTCGCGTACGCGGTCTGCGGCGTCTTCGCCTTCCTCGTCGTCCGCGCGCTCGGCGAACTCGTCCTGTACCGGCCCTCGTCCGGCGCCTTCGTGTCGTACGCCCGGGAGTTCCTCGGCGAGAAGGGCGCCTACACCGCGGGCTGGATGTACTTCCTGAACTGGGCCACGACCGGTATCGCCGACATCACCGCGGTGGCCACCTACACCCACTACTGGGGCATGTTCTCCGACATACCCCAATGGGTGATCGCGCTGATCGCCCTGGCGGTCGTCCTCGCGGTCAACCTGATCTCGGTGCGGATCTTCGGCGAGCTGGAGTTCTGGTTCGCAATCATCAAGGTCGGCGCCCTCGTCGTCTTCATGTGCATCGGCATCTTCCTGCTGGTGACCCAACACCCCGTGGACGGTCACAACCCCGGTCTGTCCGTGATCAGCGACAACGGAGGCGTCTTCCCCAACGGTCTGCTGCCCCTGCTCCTGATCACCCAGGGCGTCATCTTCGCCTACGCCGCAGTCGAGCTGGTCGGCGTTACCGCGGGTGAGACCGAGAACCCCGAGAAGATCATGCCCAAGGCGATCAACTCCATCATGTGGCGCGTGGGGCTGTTCTACGTCGGCTCGGTCATCCTGCTCTCGATGCTGCTGCCGTGGAACAAGTACGTCGCCGGCGAGAGCCCCTTTGTGACGGTGCTGTCCAACATCGGTGTCCCCGCCGCGGGCGGCGTGATGAACCTCGTCGTCCTCACCGCGGCCATGTCCTCGCTCAACTCCGGCCTGTACTCGACCGGCCGCATCCTGCGCTCCATGGCGATGTCCGGCTCGGCGCCGAGGTTCACGAGTGCGATGAGCCGCAGCCAGGTTCCCTACGGTGGCATCCTGCTCACCACCGGTATCTGTGTGCTCGGCGTCGGCCTCAACTTCGTCGTGCCGGCGGAGGCGTTCGAGATCGTCCTGAACTTCGCGGCGATCGGCATCCTGGCCACGTGGGGCATGATCATGATCTGCCACCTGCTCTTCTGGCGGAAGACGCAGCAGGGCGAGCTGACGCGTCCTGGCTACCGGCTGCCCGGCTCGCCGTGGACCGAGATCGTGACCCTCGGCTTCCTGGCCTCCGTCCTGGTGCTGATGTACGCCGACGGCGGCGCCGCACGCACCACCGTGCTGTGTCTTCCGCTGATCGTCGGGGCCCTCGTCGCCGGGTGGTTCGGCGTGCGCGGCCGGGTGGCCGGCATGCGCAGGGCAGCCGAGGACGCCCAAGCCAGGCCGTGACGTGACGGCGACACATCCGGAACGGCTCGCCCAGGCATCAGTGGCGTGACATCACCTGCCTGATACCGGCCGCGCCGCCAACCTGCCCAGGACGCATTCAAGCGTGACCTCGTAGCGCTTTTCGATGGCCGGGTGGTCGCCTTACGATCCGACCGCGCCCCAGGGATTCCTGGCCACCGCGCACTCCTCGATGCGGCCCCCAGCCCTAGAACCGGCGGCGGTGATCCTTGCAGTCCGCCGCCGTCAGCCAGAGTCAACCGCGAGGCGCAGGGTGACATCACACTCTGTGCGTCCGGAACTAAGCTCTCCCACGAGAAAGCCAGCTGTTTCAGGCGCTGTCATGTTCGATCTTCACAGGCTCAGACTTCTCAGGGAGCTCAAGCACCGCGGCACGCTGGCCGCCGTTGCCGCTGCCTTGTCCTACAGTCCATCGACCATTTCTCAGCAGTTGTCGCTGCTGGAATCCGAGGCCGGCGTCCGGCTACTGGAACACGTCGGTCGGCGGGTACGCCTCACCCAACAGGCGGAGATCCTCGTCGCCCACACCGAGGCTGTCCTGGAGCGGCTGGAACGCGCAGAGACCGACATCGCGACATCCTTGACCGATTTGACCGGAACACTTCGCATCGCCTCCTTTCAGAGTGCGGCGCTGGCCCTGGTCCCCACCGCGCTGAACTTGTTGCATGCCGCTCATCCGCTGCTGCGTGTCCATCTCACTCAGATGGAGCGGGAAAGTGCCATTTCTGCCCTGCTGGCGCGTGACTTCGATCTGATCATCGACGTGGAGTACCCCGGTATTCCCGGTCCCCGGCCCGCGGAGGTGGAGCAGGAGGAGTTGTGTGAGGACACCCTGCATCTGGCTCATCCGGCCATTGGGGGCGTGGCCGACCCCATGGAGGCGCTCCTCAGCCTGGCAGGACAGCCGTGGATCATGGAGCCCGAGGGAACCATGGCTCGCCGCTGGTCGATGGCACTGTGCCGCGAAGCAGGCTTCGAACCCGACATCCGTTACGAGTCCACCGACCACTTCCTGCATCTGCGGCTAGCCGAACAGGGTCATGCGGCCGCGCTGCTTCCGGGTTTGGCATGGCACGGCCGTCCCCCGACCGTCCCCATACAGCCACTGCCACGGGCTCATCACAGACGCAGACTGCTCACTGCCGTGCGTCGCGGAGGCGGCCAGCACCCCACCATCAAAGCCGCCCGGCAGGCACTGCTCCAGGCTGCTGAGCAGCTGGTGCTGTGACCGCATGAGCCGCGGGGGCTCTGCTCTCGTCAGACCAGACGTCTGTGTACGTCTTCGACCGCGTCGATGAGCGGATCGCCTTCAGTGCCTGCCCGCCGTATGAGACCCAGTTCGACGTCAGGAAGTTCTGGCAGGCCGCCGTATGCGGCGGTGCCGGGTTCCACGCAGGCGGGCAGTAGAGCCTCAGCGCCGAGGCCGGCCCGGACGGCGGCTTGCACGGCGGCCAGGCTGGTGCTTTCGAAAACAACACGCCATTTGCGTCCGTTGGCTTCCAGCGCGTCCAGTACCGGCGTGCGCCAGCGGCACGGCGGGGAGAACAGCACGAGAGGGAGGGGGGCAGCCCCTGGATCCAGTCCGGGCCCGACGGTCCATCGCAGCGGCAACCGAATCGTCCAGCGCGGTAGGCCGGGCAGGTAGGACGGATCACACAGGGCGATATGGATGCGTCCGGAGGAAAAGGCCTCAACCCGTCACCGTTCGCCCGGTTGCGGTGAGCGCCTGGGCAGACAGGGCGAGGATCCGCTCGGCATAGGGCAGCAATGCCTCGCCGGCCTTGGTCGGGCTCACTCCGGTGGCCGTGCGGTGCAGCAGTGGCTGTCCGACGGAGCGTTCGAGCTTCCGCAGCTGCTGGCTGAGGGCCGGCTGGCTGTACCCGAGCGCGGCTGCGGCGCGACTGATGCTGCCGGAGCGGGCGCAGCTGACGAACATCCGCAGCAACGACGTCTCTAGATCGCGGTCGGACGCCATAACCGCACGTTATAGGGCCCCTTGTTCATTGGGTAGTTCTCTCTGAAGGAGCGCATCATTAGCGTCAGTCCCATGCACTATTTCCACGTCGATGTGTTCAGCCCTCGGGCCTTCAGCGGCAACAGCCTCACCGTCTTCCCCGATGCCGCTCGGCTCAGCAGCAGCCAGATGGCGGCCATCACGCGGGAGATGCGCCACTTCGAGTCGATCTTCCTGACAGGTGAGGACGCGGGGGACGGAGCCTGGCGGGCCCGCGTCTTCGACCTCGTCGAGGAACTCGACTTCGCCGGCCACCCTGTCATCGGGGCTGCCTGTGTCCTGCACGCGCTGCACGGCAGTGGCGACAGTGAGACGTGGACGATGAAATTGAAAGCCCGCACGGTGGAGATCACCACACATCTTCGTGGTCCTGGGCGGTACGCGAGCGTGCTGGATCAGGGCGCTCCCTCCTTCCTCGGCCAGCCGGACCGCAAGGACCTGGCGTCTTGGTTTTCGCTGAATGAAGAAGACCTGGATGCGGATCTCCCGCCCGAGGTGGTCTCCACCGGTCTGCGCTACCTGGTGCTGCCGGTACGCAGCGGCGCACTCGAACGGGCCCGGATCGCTTTCGATCTCGACACGCCGCTTTCCAGTCTCGGCGCACAGTTCGCCTATCTCCTCGATGCAGACACCTTGGAGTCACGGCACTGGAACAACGACGGCATCGTCGAGGACGTGGCGACCGGAAGCGGAGCAGGATGTGCCGCCGCCTATCTGCGCCGCCACGGCCGCATCCGCGACGGGGAAAAGGTGGTCCTGAGGCAGGGCCGGTTCACTGGCCGTCCCAGCCAGATGACGATCAGCGCGCAGGGCCCAAGTGGGGACGTCCGCTCGGTACAGGTCGGCGGCGAAGTCTCGTTCGTCGCGACCGGACGTTTGGAGGAGCTGCCGGCATGAGCGGGTTGCTGCATGCGAAGCGACAGTCGTCTTCCAAGCGCTCGCAGGTGTGGGGACGTCGTTCCGTGGGCGACATCAGGAGATGCCGTGCAGCGATATACCAAAGCGGCCGAACGTGCCAGACGGCGCCGGGCGGTCTGAAGGCCGCCGGTTTGGATCCTCAGGTCGAGAACTGCTCTGTCGGACGCGGCATCGTCGGCGTCTCGGCCGACACCCTCGGCAGCCAAGCGCTGAAGCCGGCCTACCCCCATGGGAGGCGGTCACGCCGAGAGCTCCCCCAGCCAGTGGCACTCGCACGGCAAACGTAAGCCGCATCTCGTCACAGATAGGAAGACCCATGCTCAGATTCCTAGCCGCCGAAGCCGATTCGATGTCCATCAGAGCAGGACAGCACGGGCCGGACTCGGATGCCGAATTCCGTGATCGTTGGTCAGCTGCGCAGACTGGATCAATACACTCATGAACGCTGAACTTCCTACCGGATATGAGATATCCACAGACCCCGCCCGCCTCGATCCTGCGCTGATCCACCAGTGGCTGTCACAGGACTCCTACTGGGCCGCTGGTCGATCCAGGGAAAAGCAGGACCTGGCGATCTCCTGTTCCCTCAACCTCGGCGTCTACGACAGCGCCTCAGGCGCCCAGGTCGGCTATGCCCGTGTTGTCACTGATTCGGCCACCTTCGCTTGGTTGTGTGACGTATACGTCGCACGCGACGCACGTGGAAAGGGCCTGGGAACCGCTCTGGCCACTGCGGTCCGGGACCATCTTTCTCCTTACGGCCTGCGTCGAATCCTGCTGGCCACGGCGGACGCGCACGCGGTCTACGCCAAGGTGGGCTTCGCATCACTGGAGAAACCGGAGAAGTGGATGACACTCGGGGAGCAGTGAGCACCCAAGCACCTCGGCGAAACGGGCCTTCAGCCGCGACCCGGGGAACGCAAGACCGGACCAACGCAGTCGGTACGGGCCGCCGCATTGCGGTGCGCGGGGGGAAGCCGCCCATCAGCCGCGTCAACAGGCTTGGGGGCCAATTCACCGGGATCCGGAACACTGGTCCGCCGACTCGTCCCAACATGCTGCGACGCTCTTCGGCGTGTGGTCCTATGAGACGGGAGATCAGGGAGGGGCATGCCGGAAGACCAGTCGGGCCTGTATCAGGCAGGGGAAACGGTGCTGCTGGTCAAGGTGCCCGAAGCCGAGCCGCTCGTGGGCGGATGGCGCCAGCGGTTCGACTCCTCGGCCGGAGCCAGGCTTCCGGCGCACGTGACGGTTCTCTATCCATTTCTGGACCATGGCCGCATCGATGCCGACGTGCTCGGCGCGCTCGAATCACTCGTTGGTGCCCACTGCGCCTTCGACGTTCGGTTCGAGGGCTTCGGGCGGTTCCCCGACGTGCTCTTCCTGGTGCCGACACCGGAGGGTCCACTGCGGGCTCTTACTCAAGCCGTCTGCGAACGATGGCCGGAGGTCCCGCCCTATGGGGGCCGGTTCGCCGAGGTCGTCCCGCACCTGACGGTGGCCCATGGTCAGGAGCGGAGCGTGTTCGACGAGGCCGAGGCCGCCCTCACCGGCCGTTTGCCGGTCACCGCCCACGTTTCGGCGGTTCAGCTCTTGGTTTGCGACGGCGAGTCCTGGCATGAACAGGCGGCCTTTCCCCTGCGCGGCCGAGGTAAATCTAGTCGATGAGGTCGTCGCGGCTGGTGAGGTTGCCGTACCGGAGGTCGCAATCCGCCCCCTTGCCGAGGTCGATCAGTTCCCCCGTCAGCAGGCGAGGAAGGTCGGCCCTCTCACTACGCGCGCAGTCTTCAAGCACGTTGATATCCAAGAAATTTGACCATTTGATGGATGTCGGAATCTTTTGCCATCCAGGAGGCGTCCCCTTGCATGCCCGTATCGGCCCCGCTGCGAGCACAGCGGTTCTGTGCCACGCGTGGTTCTTCTTCGGCTTCCTCTATGAGGAGATCGTCGATGTCCCGAACATGATGATCGGTGCACATGCTGGGGAAGCCCAGTCTCTGTGGGACCCGTACCATTCGGTCACCAACCCGGTCTTCTACTACGCGATCGTGGCTGTCCCGGCCCTGGGCTCGCTGGCCTTTCTCTGGCTGAAGCGGGGCGGGCTGTCGCCTGCGAACCAGACCCGCCTGCGACTCGCCACTCGTGGCCATCTCGCCATGGCCGCGCTCACCCTCGTCGCCGTCACGCAGATCAACGGCACGCTGTATTTCGGGCCTCCGATCAACGACCCGGCGCGCGTCGACACACTTGCCTGGACCTGGTTCGGGGTCAACGCTCTGCGCATCGGGGCCACAGCCTTCGCCACGGTCAAACTCATCGAGTTCTACCTGGACATCCGCAGTACGACCGCACGTGATCCCGCATGACCTGCCTCTCGACCGCCCACCACCGCCGTATCACAGGCAGCCGCATCAACGGGATGCACCTGCCCGCAGGTCAGGTCCGACCCTTCGGGTCGGTTTGCCGTAGTTTGCGGTGCGTCGTCAGGTGTCGCGCCAAGTGCGTGTGGATCGCCGGTCAGGCGGCGGGTCATGAGGTTGATCATCGCGAGGTGGATCATGGCTTCGGAGCGGTGGGGCTTGGCTTCGTAGTCGCGGGCCAGGCGGCGGTGGTTCATGAGCCCACACTGGGCCTTCGCCGTCGGGGTCGCCCTGCTGCGGAGCACCCCGCGAGCCGCCCGGGCGGCCACCCCGTAGCCCTTCGGGTCAGCGGCGCCGGGCGTACGCGGCCACGTCCCGCGGGGTACCCACGGGCCGCCGCGGCGGGGTCAGCGCGACGGGCCGGCGGAAGCCGCCGGCGCGGGCGATCTCCTGGACCGTCCGGCGCAGTGCCTCCTGGAAGTCGCCCATCGTCCGGCGGGCCGCCGGGGTGTCGACGTAGAGCGAGTTCATGTGCAGCCCGTCCGTGTCCCGCTGGAACCACGAGCAGGCCCCGTTGGCGCGCGCCGACCACACGTGGGTGGCCGGCCGCCAGTCGTCGTGGCGCTCGGCGCCCGGGCACTTGCGCATGTCGATGTACGAGAAGAAGTTCACCGGGTACGGCCAGGAGCGGGCGGCGAACTCCTCGGGCGCCAGCAGCTCCCACGCCCGTACGAAGGGCACGTCGACATGGCCGATCATCTCGGTGAAGCCCGCCCGCACGGAGGCCATGACCTGGGCGAAGTCCCGGCCGGGTGAGGCGTCGAACTCGATGGGCATGGTGTTGACGAACCAGCCCACCGAGTTCGTCCAGGTTCCCCGGCCGCGTTCGCTGACCGGCATGAGGCCCCGGTAGACGCCTGGCCCGCCCGCCTCGCGCAGGCACACGGCGACGGAGGCGAGCACCCCCATGAAGGGCTTGCCGCCGGCCGTCAGGCAGGTCTTCTCGAACACCTCGGTCTCGGCGGCGTCCAGCAGCAGCGAAGCCTCGTTGACGATCGGGTACATCCGGTCCGGCTCGACGCCCAGGTCGAGCGGGAAGCGGGGGAAGAACTCGCCGGCCCGGCCGATGAAGGCCTTCCAGTAGCCGAGGCGTTCGTCGCGGGCGTCGATGGACAGGTAGCGGCGGCGCTGCTGGTCGGCGAAGTCGAGATAGCTCGGGGCGGGCGGCAGTGCGATCTCGTCCCCGCGGCACAGGGCCTCGTAGGCGGTCAGCACCTCGCTGACGACGATGGGCATCGACATGCCGTCGCAGACGATGTGGTCGAAGGCGAGGTAGACCGTGGCGGAGTCCTCGCGGAGCACCGCGCCCATGATGAACAGCGGCCAGGAGAGGGTGTCGATGCTCCGCTTGAACCGATCGACGAGGAATCCGTTCAGCAGCCCGGCGGACTCGAAGGTGCCCACGTGCCGGGGTTCGAGGGAGAGACCGGCGGGGTCGAAGGGCTCGCAGGCCAGCTCCCCGGCCAGCCGGCGGAAGGCGCACCGCAGGACCTCGTGCCGTCGCACGAAGGACAGCAGGGACTGCGCCAGGGCCTCCTCGTCCAGCGGGCCGGTCACTTCGAAGGTGACCGCGACCCAGGACGCGACGGGGTCGTCGGCCGCCCGGCTCTCCTCGGCGACGGTGAAGTGCTTGTCCTGGTTGAAGGACGCCCTCCGGCTCGCCGGATCGTCCGTGGCACCGGCCTCCGCCGCCGAGGACCGGAGCCGCCACTCGACCACCCGGCCGGGTGCCACGTGGTGCATCTCCAGAGGAAACTGCCGCATACCGTCATCCCTTCGTCCCCCGGATCAACCCCAAGGCCCTAACGACCCCCGGCCCGGGGAAGTGACGAAGCACTTGAACCGGGCCGGGGGGCGGGGCGGGGCGTCGGGGCCGAGAGGCGCGGGATCAGAAGGAGTTGAGGTCCACGGCGTCAGCCATCGCCTTGTATCCGGCGTCGTTCATGTGGAGGCGGTCGGCGGGGAAGGCGTACTCGTCCTTGATCTTGATCTCCTTGGGGTGCTCCGGGTCGGCGGGCGCCGCCAGCACCCGGTCGAAGTCCACCACCCCGTCGTACGCGCCACTGGTGCGGATCCATGCGTTGACGGCCGTACGAACGTCCTCGCCGCGCTCGGTCCAGTAGGCCGAGCCGTGGAAGGGCGGGATGGTCGCGCCGATGACCTCGACCCCGCGGGTGTGGGCCTCACCGATGAGCTGCCGGTATCCGGCGATGATCTCCTCGGCGGTGACCACGGCGGCCAGCGGGAGGGCGAGGACGATCTTCTTGGCAGTCATACTCCTCTGACCCGGACGGGGGCGGGGATGTGACGGCCCCGCCGGAAGTTTCCCGCGCACGCCCCTCGACCGTCCGTACGCCCGCGCACCGACCGCTCCCGGGGCCGCCCCGCCGCCTACTCCGTGTGCAGGGCCGCAGCGATGGTCGTCCGGGCCGCCGACCGGGCGGGAACCACCGCGCCGAGAACGGCGATCGCGACCCCGGCCAGCAGCAGGCCGGCCAACTGCGGCGCGTCCCAGACGTTCTTCATCGACTCCGGGAAGGCGACGATCCCGACGTTGTCCACCACCAACCGGTGCGCGAGCGCCCCGAGGGGGATGCCGAGCAGTCCGCCGACCGCGCCCACGCCCGCCACCGAGGTGACGGTCATCACCACGACCTGCCAGGGGGTCATCCCGATCGACTTGAGCATGCCGAGGTCCCTGCGGCGCTCGCGGGTGCTCAGGAGGACGGTGTTGAAGACGCCGAGCGACGCGACGACGCTCAGCAGGACGGTGAACACCGACGAGAAGGTGACGACGGTGGTCGTGGCCGTGTTCCCCGCATCCGACACCGAGGCGCGCAGCCCCGGGTCGACGGCCCCGGCCGCCTCGGCGTAGGCCCGGGCATCGGCTCCGGGAGACAGCCGCACCTCGTACTCCACCGCGCGGGCGTCCGGCGCCAGCGGCAGGAGGGTCTCCCAGGAGGCCTCCAGGGCCCGCGCGTTGCCCTCGATGAGCTCGCCCACGACGGTCGCGGTGGTCTGCCTGCCGTTCAGCGCGAGGGTGACCCGGTCACCGAGCCGCAGCCCGCGCTGGGCCAGGAAGGCCGGGCCGGCCGCGACCTCGCCGGCCGCCCGGGGCATCCGGCCCTGGGCGATCTGACTGGCGTACGAGGCGCCGTCCCCGCGGTAGAAGTCGCCGAAGGCGGGCCGGCTCTGCCCGACGAGGGTCACCTGGGCCAGTGCGCGGGCCCGCACCCCCGTCGCACCGGGTAGGGACCGCAGCCGCTCCTCGATCCGGGCGTCGTCGAGCAGGGGAGGGGTCCGGCCGTTGATCGGCCCCCCGGCCTCCACCCTGACCAGAGCGCCGGCGCCCCCGCGCCCGGCCTCGCTGTACGCCAGCATCGTGCTGGTCAGTCCGGTCGCCAGGGTCACGGTGGTGACCCCGAGGACGATGGCCGCCAGGGTCAGCAGTGTGCGGCCGGGCCGGGCGAACGGCTGGCCCAGGCCCATGCTGACCGCGCGCGGCAGCCGGCTGCCGCCGAGCACGCGCTGGACACGCAGCCCGCGGCCCGTCAGGGGGGCGCTGCCCGCGCTGATGGCCCGGGCCGCCGGCAGCCGGTGCGCCCGCAGCGCGGGGACCAGCGCGGTGAGCAGGACGAGGGCGGGCATCCCCAGCAGACAGACGACCGACACCCACGAGGAGACGCCGTCGACGGCGGCCCGGCCGGTCTCGATGCCGGAGAACGCGACCCCCAGGACGGGCTCGGCCAGCACGTTGCCGAGCAGGGTCCCGACGGCGGAGCCGACGACGGCCGGTACGGCCATCATCGTCAGGTACACGGCGACCACCTGGTTCGGGGTGAAGCCCAGGGCCTTGAGCACGCCGATGTGCCGGTACCCGGAGACGACCGCCCCGCTGACGACGTTCCCGACGATCAGGGCGGAGACCAGCAGGCCGAGGACACCGAACAGCGTCATGAAGGGGAGATAGGCGTCGGCCAGCGACGAGAAGGCCTTCCTCAGGTCGAGGTGCGTGTGCGCGCTGGTCAGCGATCCCTCGGGCAATCCGGAGGTGGCCCGGGCCAGTGCGGAGCCCAGCTGCGCGTCCGTCGAGGAACCGGTGAAGCGGTAGAGCATCTGAGCGGTGGCCGGACGCAGCGCGGTCATCTGCTCGGGCGAGACCCAGGCGTCCGCGGACTTGCTCATGCCCGCCGCGAATCCGACGACCGTCAGCGGCGCGGAACCGGGAACCTCCAGCGTGGTTCCCAGCAGCTGCGGGCCGGGGGAGCCGTCGGAGGTCCAGCCCACGACGATCTCACCGGGTGAGGTCGCCCAGCGGCCCTCCAGGACCTCGACACGGTCCACCGGGCCCCCCGGGTCCGCCCGGCCCACCACCGTCAGCGAGCCGCCCGGCATCCAGAGCCAGCCCTCGGGCACGTCCACGACGCTCTGCCCGAACGGCCCCGCGGCGGCCGTCACACCAGGCCGCCGGGCGGTCTGCGCCAGCTGCTCCGGCGTGACCTTCGCCGTGTCGAAGGCCGCCACGGTGTGCGGGCCGCGCTGGGCGGCGTACGCCTTGTCGAAGGGGCCGGTGGCGACGTCGAGCAGCCCCAGCGCGAGCAGGACGGTCGTGGTCGAGCAGAGCACGACCAGTCCGATGACGAAGGTCTGGAGCCTGCGGCGCTTCACGGCCGCGCGCGAGGCCCGCCACACGGCGCTCACGCGGTCGCCTCCAGCGCGCTCTCCCGGGCGACCCGGCCGTCGGCCACCTCGACCAGGCGGCTGGCGCAGCGCGTGGCCAGCTGCGGGTCGTGCGTGACGATCAGCAGCGTCTGGCCGATCTGGTTGAGGTCGATGAGCAGGTCCATCACCTGCTCGCCAGAGCGGCTGTCGAGGGCGCCGGTCGGCTCGTCCGCCAGCAACAGCGCCGGACGGTTCATCAGAGCCCTTGCCACGGCGACCCGTTGGCGTTCCCCGCCACTGAGCGTCGCCGGGTAGTTGTTCCGGCGGTCGGCCACGCCGAGCTCGTCGAGCAGCTCCAGGGCACGCCGGCGCGCATGCCGTGCGGAGGTGCCCGTCAGCTGGGCGGCCAGCGCCACGTTGTCCAGGACCGGAAGGTCGTCGATCAGGTTGAAGAACTGGAAGATCATGCCGATGTGCCGGCGCCGGAACAGCGCCAGCCCGGTCTCGTTGAGCGTCCCCAGGTCCTGCCCCTGCACCTCGACGGTGCCCGCCGTCGGCCGGTCCAGCCCGGCCACCATGTTGAGCAGCGTGGACTTTCCGCAGCCGGAGGGGCCCATCACGGCCACCGCGTCCCCCCGCCGGATCTCCAGGGACAGGCCGTCCAGGGCCTTGGCGTCGCCGTACTCCTTGTGCACACCCTGCAGTCGTACGACGACCTGCCGCGCACTGTCGTGATCAGTTGTCATGGCCCGAACCTAAAGTGGAGTCCGCGGACGGTGCGTCAGCCCCCGGATGTAACCGTCGGGGCAGGTCATCCCGGGGATGTACGGGGCGGGTCCGGCAGAATGACATCGAGGCTTACACGGGTGGGGAGTTGAGGGTGGGGCTGATGATCGCGGTGGGGGCGGCCTGTCTGGCGACGGCCGCGGCCGGCGGGCTGGGCGTGGCCCTGCTGCGCCTGCGGCGCGGCCACCGGGCGGCGATCGAGTCGCGCGGGTGGCTGCTCGAGCGGGAGCGGGAGAACGCGGCCCGCACCGCCGTCGACGCCGAAAGGACCAGGATCGCGGCGGAGCTCCACGACATCGTCAGCCACAACGTGAGCCTGATGGTGGTCCAGGCGGGAGCCGCCCGTGAGGTGCTGGGCACGATGCCGGAAGAGGCCGCGTCGGCCATGGGCGCCGTGGAGCAGGCGGGGCGGAACACGATGACCGAACTGCGGCACCTGCTGGGTCTGCTCGCACCCGCCCAGGACGGCGCTGACGAGCCGTACGAAGCGCAGGGGGCCGCGGACGCCGCCCGGCTGTCGCCGCAGCCGAGCCTCGCCGGGATCGGCTCGCTGATCGACCGGTTCGCCTTCGCCGGCCTGCCGGTGGAGGTACGGATCTCCGGCGACCCGCGCCCGCTCCCGGCGGGGATCGACGTCACGGCGTACCGGATCATCCAGGAGGCGCTGACCAACGCCCTCAAACACGGACACGGAGGCAAGACGGAGGTGACGGTGCGATACGCGGAACACGCGCTGCGCGTGGAGGTGCTCAACGGCGGACCGAGCGTGCTGACGGGAAGTACGCCCGGCCCCCGGCCGACCGGTGGCGGCACTGCTCCGAAGGCCGAGGGCGCCGGCCGCGGACTGCTCGGTCTGCGCGAGCGCGTCGCCGTCTACGGGGGCGACTTCGACGCCCGCCGCCGCCTCGGCGGCGGATACCGGGTGCGTGCCCGCCTCCCCCTGGACCGGCCGTGAGCACGCCCGCCGGGGCCGCCCCGGCCGCGCCGTCGCCGCGGGTGGTGATCGCCGACGACCAGGACCTCGTCCGCACCGGCTTCCGGCTCATCCTGACGGCCCGGGGGATCGACGTGGTCGGCGTGGCCGCCGACGGGGTGGAAGCGGTCGCGGCGGTGCGCCGGCTGCGCCCGGACGTCGTCCTGCTCGACATCCGGATGCCGAACATGGACGGCCTGGAGGCCGCCCGGCGCATCCTCGCCGAAGCCCCGCACTGTCGTGTGATCATGCTCACCACCTTCGACCTCGACCAGTACGTGTACGCCGCCCTGGCCGCCGGAGCCAGCGGCTTCCTGCTCAAGGACGTCACCCCCGAGCACCTCGCCGCCGCCGTCCGCCTCGTCGGCACCGGCGACGCGCTGCTCTCCCCGTCGATCACCCGGCGGCTGGTGGAACGCTGCGCCCCGGGTGCGGCCGCCGCGGACCGCCTCACGACCGGCGGTGCCCACGGGGAACTGGCCGCGCTGACGCCGCGCGAACGCGAGGTGCTGACCCTGATGGGCCACGGCCGTTCCAACGCCGAGCTGGCGCGGCAACTGACGCTCAGCGAGGCCACGGTGAAGACTCATGTGGCCCGCATCTTTGCGAAGCTGTCCCTGCGCGACCGGGCCCAGGCCGTGGTCCTGGCCTACGAGACCGGCCTGGTCACCCCGGGCTCGGTCGTCCCTTTCGGTTCGGCGCGCGGTCCGGAGCCTGCCGGGTGACCCCGGCCAGGCGGCCCGGCGGGCCGGCAGGCCGGCAGGGAACCAGGCCCGCCATCACCGTGCGCGGTAGCGCGGGGTTGGCGGCGGCCTCCTCCGCCACCCGGGGGTCCTCGTCGGTGAGCAGCGCGGTGACGGTCGCCGCCGGCAGGGCCGGATGGGCGGCGGCCAGCGGACGGGCCGTCCTGTCCGCCAGGCAGGCCAGCAGGGCCGGGCCCGTCGCATTCGGGTGCCGGGCGACCTCCTTGAAGACCTTCCGCACGGGCGGTCGATGCCGGGTCAGGTGCTCCAGCAGGGTCCCGGACGCGTCCGGATTGGCGGCCACCGCGGCGAGAACCTGCACCCCGTGGAGCGAGACCATCGAGCGCAGCCGGTCCTCGGACAGGCCCGGGTGCGGCGCGACGGCCCTGACCACCGCCGCATCGCGGTCCTCGGCCAGCGCGTCGCGCAAGTGCGCCGGCAGATCGCGCCGCTGCGCCACGAGCATCCGTACGGCCGCATGCGGGGACGCGGCCAGTTCCTCGAGCTCGGAGGGCGGGGCGGCGGCGATCCGCGGCAGCAGCGCAGGCCAGGTCCGGAGCGTGGCGGCCAGCCCCACCAACACGGCGAGCGGCACCCGCGGATGCTGCGCCAGGCTCCGCCGCACGTCCTCCTCCGGGTCGGCGGCCAGGACCCGGATCAGCTCCGGCCCGATCCCCGGGTTCCGCGCGAGCGTGGCCCGGACCCCGGGCCGGGGGTCGGCGGCCACCCGCGCGTGAACGGCCTGCGGCAGATCGGTGCGCTCGGCGAACACCCAGGTCAGCGACAGCTCAGGGTCCTCGGCGAGGGCGGACACGGCAGGAGCCGGAGCAGCCGGGTTGGCCGCCGCCGCCCGGCGGACCTCGGGATGCGGGTGCCGCGCGAGGCGCGCGGCTTCGGGGGGTTCGGTGGTCCATAGGGCCAGTTCGGAGACGACCTCCACGTCCGGGTCGGCGGCGAGGGCCGTGACGACGTCCGGAGGAAGCCCGGGGCAGGAGGCCAGTTTCCAGCGGATGTCCGGGGACGGGTCAGCGGCGAGGAGGCGGGCCCAGGCGGGGAGGCCGCGACCCTCGTCGAGGAGGGCGAGGGCTGCGTACGGCCGCGCCGCCGGGTCCACGTCGGCGGCGGTGAGGTGCCCGTCCCGGGCGAGCAGCACGGCGGTGTCCTCGTCGCGCGCGGCCAGGGCCTCCACGTGGGCGCGGCCGAGATCGGCGCGCCCGGCCAGCGCCCGGACCAGATCGTCGAGCAGCTCCTCGGCGCAATCCTCGACGAGGGCCTCGGACGGCCCGGGCTCCGCCACGGCCCGGGCGACCAGCCGGTCGACCAGCTCGGGCGGCAGCGCGGGGTTGGCGGCGAGGCCGCACAGGACGTCGTTCACCGGCCGTCTCCGGTCCGTGGTGCGGCTGCGGCGGCGGCCGTCAGGGCCTCGGATGCCGTCCACAGGATCCGCGGCTGCCGTACTTCGATCATCGGTTTTCCCTGACACCCGTTCAGCGGCCGGTCGGTTCCGGTGGGGACGATACAGCGGCAGGGCCGGGGCCACGAAGGGGATTTCGACCACCGCGGCAGCCGGGTCGCCGACTGCCTGCCGGGTGCGACCGCCGGATCGGCCGGGCCCGGTCAGCCGTCGCCGGCGCGCCGTTCCAGGGGCGTTGCTACTGCCGCTCACACTGAACGTCACGCTGCCGGCCCGGTAGCGGTCGTCGGACCACTCGATCGGGCGGCCGGTCGCCGTCGCGGAGACGTGCCGCTGGCGCAGCAGCGGACTGCCCCGCCGGATCGCCAGCAGCCGGGCGTCCTCGCTGCCGGCCGGGAGGGCGTCGATGAGGTGCTCGCCCGTGGGGGGCGACGATCCCGGAGGCGTCCGCCAGCCGGTCCATGATGGAGCGGCAGTCCTCCGGCATCGCCTCCACCGCTGCCGCGACCCAGTCGGG
Organism: Streptomyces sp. MB09-01; assembly: GCF_033794505.1. Classification (NCBI taxonomy): domain Bacteria; kingdom Bacillati; phylum Actinomycetota; class Actinomycetes; order Kitasatosporales; family Streptomycetaceae; genus Streptomyces; species Streptomyces sp. MB09-01. Next base: position 25,515 of record NZ_JARAYQ010000074.1, read on the forward strand.
GTAGGCCGTCCGCTCGACCACGGTGGGTTCCCCGTCGAGCAGGCGCAGCCGCAGCACTGCGAGGATCTCCGCGCCCGGCGCCACACTCACGCTGCCCTTCGCCCTGGTCAGCGCATCCCCGCGGCTGGTCGTGGACTCGGTGGTCGGGGGCTCGCTCGCCCATGTCCCCTTCGCCTTCACCCCGTCCGCCGACGACACGGCCCGGTCCAAGCCGCACCCGGACCCGTACCGGGCCGCCGCCGGACGGCTGGGCCTCGTACCGCAGGCGTGCGTGGCGGTGGAGGACTCCCCGGACGGCGCCGCCTCCGCGGAGGCGGCCGGCTGCGGGCTCCTGGTCGTGCCTTCGCTGCTGGCCGTCCCCGCCTCGCCGAAGCGGGTCTTCGCCCGCTCCCTGGAGGAGGCCACCCCCGAACTCCTGCGGAGCTGCCTGCCGGCCACCCACTAGGGCCCGTCCTGCCGGTCAGGCCGGCGGTACCGGTCCCCGCGACGGAAAAGTCCGGCGGGTGGGCGGCGGTCCTGCCTAGGGTGGGCGGATGAACGGGATACGGATCGTGGCCGACCAGGGTGAATGGCGGGGCGGCTTCGAGGAGCGGGTGCTGGCCGGGTACCGGGCTGCGGGGTGCTCGGAGCCGCTGGCCCGGGCCCTGCTGGCACGGGCGGTGGAGGGTATCGACGGCTGGACGGTCGCCACGGACGGTACCGGGTGGATCGCGGTCGGGGTGACGGAGGACAACGGCGCGACCGTGGGCCGGATCCATGACCTGACGGTGCCGCGGGGGCGTGCGTGGGCCGAGCGGTGGTGCGCCGAGCACGGGGCGCAGCGGGTGGAGGTCCGGCTCAGCGGCGGAGCGGGGGAGTTCGCCGACTACCCCGTACGGGGACAGATCCGGATGCGCGCCGCGGCCGAACGGCCCGAGCTGCCGCCGGGCCTGGCGGTCCGCCGGCTCACCGAGGAGGAGTACCCGGCCTGGTACGCCGCCGAGGAGGCCGGCTACATCACGGACATCGTCCGGTCGGGAACCCTGACCCCGGAGGAGGCCAAGGCGAAGTCCGACCAGGACTTCGCCCGTTACCTCCCGCAGGGGTACCAGACCCCGGGTCACGCCTTCTACGTGCTGGAGGCCGGCGGCCAGGCGGTCGGCACCGGCTGGCTGAACCACGGCTTCCTTCCCGGCGTGACCTTCGGCTTCTCGCTGGAGGTGTACGAGGAGCACCGCGGCAAGGGCTACGGCCGGGCCGCGATGGCCGTCGGCGAGTGGGCCACCCGGCAGGGCGGCGACGAGGCGATGATGCTCAACGTCTTCGGCGGCAACGACGTCGCGATGAGCCTGTACGACGGCACCGGATTCGCCGTGCTGGACGAGTACCGCTCGATCGGCATCTAGAACTGTCTCTGTCGTCCCTTTCGGATCCGGCCCGGCCCGCGCCGCCCGGAGATCCGGGCCGGCGAATCCCTCAGGAACCGGCGGGGCGGAAGGCCGTGGCGCGGACGGTGGTGCCGCAGAGCGCGAACTCCCCGCCGTCGTCGGGCGAAACCTGGAGCCCGCCGCCTCCCACGCCCAGCACGATCGACGGCGCGACGGTCGGCTCGGCACCGGAGGCGCAGTACCCGTCGGCCTCACCGAGCACCGGGGTGAAGGTGAGCCGGGTCCAGGCCCGGCCGCCGACCTGCAGCTCCACGGGGCGCGCCTGGCCCTGAGGGACCACGTTCAGGGGCTTGTTGCGGTCCGGCGAGCCCTGACCTGCGAGTGCGACGGCGGGGAAGCCCTTCAGGGAGCACGCCTCCGGACCCTCGTTGACCAAGGTGATCCGCACCTGGCTGCCGCGGATCCGCTGCGCGCTGTCCGCGAGGAGCTGGGTGTTCGTGCAGGGCGGGGCGGGTGCCCGCCGCCCGTCCGGCTGCTGGGCCCCGGCGCCCTGACCCGCGGCCAGCAACAGGCCGCAGGTCACGGCGCCCGTCGCGAGCCAGAGGGCCGTGGTCCTGGCCGCCCCTGCATGCGTCGTGCCCTTCATGCGCTCTCCTCATGGTCCGCAGGACGCCCGCTCTCGCCGGGCCACATCTCCTCCCAGCCTCGCACCGCCCCTGCCCGACGGCACCCGTAACGCTCTGACCTGGAGGCGAGGCACCCCTAGGAGGTCGGCAGGCCGAGGATCTCGAGGATGGCCTCCGCGTAGGCGGCGGGTCCCGAGCCCGGTGCCGCGGTGAGTTCGCGGCGGAAGCCGGCGGTGCCCGTGCGGATGAAGGCGACGCACTGCCCGTGCAGCCCGGCCTCGTGGGTGCCGCCGTCGTCCACCGTGCACAGCAGGGCCAGCAACGTCCACAGCAGCGCCTCGCGGGTCGCCTGCCGGGGCGGCTGCGCGGCCCACACGGCCATCAGCACGGCGCACACCGCCGGCGCGGGCGGTTTCAGGTGCTCCGCGAAGAAGACGTGGCCCTCCAGCGCGTGGAAGGCGGCCGGATGACCCTCGGCGGCATCCCGTACGGCGGCCACCAGATGGCCCGCCGAACGGCCGCAGCCGCAATCCGTCGACTCCCAGTCGTGCCGGGCGATCTCCGCCTCCACCGCATCCGGAACCAGCGGACTGCGCGGTACCGCACCCTGGCGCAGCAGAGCATGCTGCCGCTTCTCGCTCCCCCTCATGGGGCACAGTATGAGCCCACGGCCGACCGCTCTGCGAGGGGGGTCGGAACCGGATCACCAGGGCAGTCGTCTGAGAGCCCGTGTGGATGAAACGAAGAATTCCGGCCCTGCTCCTCGCCCTGCTCGTGACGCAGCTCGGCGCCCTGATCAACCCCGCGTACGCGTGCGGATGCGGGGCCATGGTTCCCGACGGCCGGTCCCGGATCGGCGTCGACCGGGAGACGTCCGTCGTGCGCTGGGACGGCCGTACCGAGCAGATCGTCATGCGTTTCACCGTCGGCGGGGACGCCCACCGGGCCGCCTGGATCATGCCGGTGCCCGGGCGGGCCACCGTGGAGCTGGGCGACGGGGACATGTTCGGCGAACTGCGGGACCTGACCCGCCCCGAGCGCAAGGCCCGGCACTACTTCTGGCCGCGCCACCGGGACTGGCCCTTCTCCTCCAGCCGGGACGGCCTCGCCGGCGCCACACCCCCGGGCGCCGGGGACACGGCCGTCGGCGTCGTCGGCCGCGAACAGCTCGGCGACTTCGACGTGGCCCGGCTCACCGCCACCGACCCGGACGCCCTGAAGACCTGGCTGGAGACCAATGGCTTCAAGCTTCCCGACCGGCTCGCCGCCGAGGTCCAGCCGTACGTCGACCAGCGCTGGGAGTACGTGGCCGTACGGCTCGCCCCCCGCCAGCAGGGCAAGGTGCTGCGCGGCGACCTCGACCCGCTGAGGATCCGCTTCGAGAGCGACCGGCTGGTCTACCCGATGCGGCTCTCCCGCATGGCGAAGACGCCCCAGTCGCTCGGCCTGTACGTGCTCGCCGACCACCGCATGGAACCCGCCTCCCCGATCGGCGGCTCCGCGCCGAAGGTGACCTTCGCGGGGGCCGTGCACCCGAAGGACGGACCGATCGCCGAACTGGCGGGCGGAAAGCCGGTGTTCCTGACCGCGATCGACCAGGAGTTCCCGGAGCCGGCCCGCATCGACGCCGACCACGAACTGCGCGCCACCGCCAAGGACACCCCGTACCGCAGGGCCGTCTACCACGACGAGCTGCTCACCGTCGGGGGCGGGATCCCCGTGTGGCTCCTGACGGTGTCGGCCGTCCTCGTGGCGCTCGCAGGCTCCTTCTTCGCGGTGATCCGACGCCGCCGCCGGCTCCGCGTGGACCGGGCCGCCTGACGTCCCGAAGAAGCGGACCTCGGCCCCGCTTCGCGGACGGGCCCGCCCGGGCGTGCACGGTGCCCGGAGTGGATCAGAGGGGCCGGGGAGGCTGGGTCCGCCAGAAGGAGCACTGGTGTTCCTCGCCGAAGGACGAGGTCGTCCGGGTTACGGACGGATTGAGGGTGAGGACCGTACCGGCAGCGCCGGCCGGCGGCCACGCCGTCTGACCCGCCGCGGCGGGAGCGCCGAAGCGCGCGAACGCGGCCCAGTAGCGCTTCATCCGGGTGCCGAGCGCGGTCTGGACCGGCGTCAGTGGGCGCTCGCCCATGGTGAAGTCGTGCAGATAGGCCAGCTCCGCGCTGTGCGCGTTCGACTCGTCCAGGCCCGGTACCTGCGCCCCCGCGAGGGTGGGCGATTCCGGGTCGTCGAACTCGTAGACGTACGTAGGCACTTGGGAAGCGAAGAGCTGAGCCGTCCACGCCGTGTGGCACGCGAAGGTCGAGTCCGTCATGACGGCCGAGAGGGCCAGGTATGGCGAGCCGTGCGCCGCGACCGGATAGCGGGCCAGCACCTCGGGACCCGCGGCCCCGTAGTCCGCCAGGACCTGCGCCGTGTACTGCTCCGCCGTCAGCCGCGGCTGCGTCAGCGCGACGAAGAAGCGGGCCTCGGCGCGGGTGCTCCCGATCAGCACCGGCACCTTGTTCCACGTGCCGTTTCCGATGGCCTGCGTGGGCGGGAGCGGCAGCAGGCCGTCACCGGACGCCGGACCCGGGGTGGGCAGCGTACGGGCCGCCTCGACCAGCGCCGCCCCGGAGACGGCGCGCAGGCAGGCGGCCGCCTCCGCCACGGTGCATCCCGCGCGGGCGGCGAAGGACCGCGCCTGCCCCTCGGCGGCCGCGATGTCCGGCGTACGCAGCAGGGTGCAGGGACCGCTCTGCAGCACGGCCCGGTGGAAGAGGCCCGCGGCCGAGGGGGCGGCCAGCAGCGCGCAGACGGAACCGCTGCCCGCGGACTGCCCGGAAATCGTCACGTTGCCCGGATTCCCGCCGAAGGCGCCGATGTTCTGCTGTGTCCACTGCAGCGCCGCGAGCTGGTCCATCAGGCCGAAGGACCCGGAACGCCGGGCGTTCTCCCGGCCCAGCTCGGGAAGGTCCAGGTAACCGAGCTGTCCCAGGCGGTAGTTGATGCTGACGACCACGCTCTGGGTGAGATCGGCCATGGTGCGCCCGCCGAACTGCGTGCCCGTTCCCTGGCTGTACGCGCCCCCGTGCATCCAGAGGATCACCGGGAGCCGGGCCCCGGGGCGGGCGGTCCGGGGGCGGTAGACGTCCAGGTACAGGCAGTCCTCGCTGACGGCCTGCGGATCGGCCAGGCCGAACGGCGAGAACTGCAGGCACGCGGGCGCCTGTTGAGCGGCCTCGCGCACCCCGTTCCACCGGGGCGGTGGCTGAGGTGCCCGCAGCCGCGCGTCTCCGACCGGCGGAGCGGCGTAGGGGACACCGAGGAACTCCTGGGCACCGTCGCGTGACTGTCCGCGCAGGGCGCCCTGAGTCACGGTGACGACAGGGCGGGGCGAACCGCCGGCCGATGTCGGCGGCGAGGGCGAAGAGGCCGCCGCCGGAAGGGCCGAGGCGAGCAGGGTCACCAGTGCGAGGGCCGTGCCGAGCAGGGATCTTGCCGAAGACAGCCGGTAGCCGGGCCTCTTCATCCGTCCTCCTGGAGTCGTGCGGAGTCGTGCGGAGCGCGTGCGCGGGTGCGTGCGGGTGCGTGCCGGGATCTGACAGGTTGCTGCAGGGGTCTTCGGAGCTCGGACCTGGGACCTCGGGCCTCGGGCGTTCGCCGTCGGCTCGGGGGCCTCGGGTGCGGCCGGGGGCGGAGCCTCGTGCACGCTCCGCCCCCGGCCGGTCCGGTGTCCTACGGACGGAGCCCGGCGATCAGGGCCGAGGTCACCGCGTGGTCCGCCGGTCCCGTGTTCCAGTCGGAGTTCATCGGGCTGACGGCGATCCTGCCGGCGGCCACCGCCTCGATGTCGCCGCCCCTGGCGGCGGGCTTCAGGGCCACCTTCACGGTCACCTTCCAGGTGCCGTCACCCGCGTCGGCGAAGTCCGGCTCGAGGAAGTTCTGCGGGTCCTGGAAAGTGGCGGCCACACCGGCGGCCGTGCCCTTGCCGTCCGCACCGACGACCGGGTGGTTGACGTTCAGGCCGACGCCCTTGGGCAGCAGGGGACCGGACCGTGCCCGGACCTGCAGCCGGTCGATCAGCTTGACCGCGAAGTCGAGCGTGGGCCCCATGGCGTTGACCGTGGTGACCGGGTCGGGCGCGCTCAGGCCGCCCGTGCTCAGCGCGATGGCCGGCACGCCGGACTCCAGAGCGGCGACGGCGCCGCCGACCGTACCGGAGTGGGTGGCGAGCCCGGCGACGTTCGGGCCGAAGTTGGTGCCGGAGACGACCAGGTCGGGGGCCTTGCCGGCGAAGACCTCGGCCAGCCCGAAGGCGACGGAGTCGCCCGGGGTGCCGTCGACGGCCCAGACCTTCGGCTCGGGGTGCTTCACCGCGATCGCGAGGGCGCTCATCATCTTGGTGCCGGTACCGCTCTGGTTGGTGAGCGGGGCGACGATCGTGACGTCGTGCCCGGCGGCGGTCAGCTGCTCGAAGGCCTTGCGGATGCCCGGCGCGTTGTAGCCGTCGTCGTTGGTGAGCAGGATCCGCAACGGGCCGGCCGGCGCGGCCGCCGGCGCCGTGGGCGCGGTCTGCGGCGCGGCGACCGCGGGTGCCGTGCCGGCCAGGGCCGGCGTGCACAGCATCAGGGCGGCCAGCGGCAGAACTCGCTTGCGTCTCACAGAGTGCTCCTTCAGAGCGGAGGGAGGTGAGGGTGAGCGGTGGTGCGTGGTGCAGCCCGGCGGGCGCGCGACCCTCGGCGCGCGCCCGCCGGAGTTCCGGCCGGGCCCGGTCCCGCGGGACCGGGCCCGGAGCGGGCCCGGGAGAGCGGGGGACCGGGCCCGGATGAGGGTGGTCAGCGCACGCTGCGGATCGGGAGGATGGCGAGCGCGCCGATCAGGGAGAGGGCTCCGCCGACGAGGAAGAGCGGGGTGTAGCCGCCCAGTGCGGTGACGACCGCCGAGGCGACGAAGGGGGCGATGATCTGCGGTCCCGCGTTCGCGATGTTGAGCACGCCCATGTCGCGGGCTGCGTCCTCGGCCCTCGGGAGCACCAGGGTGACGAGGGCGGTGTCCACCGCCATGAAGCAGCCGAACGCAAGGCCGTTGAGCGCGCTGAAGACGAGCATGCCGGTCCACGTCGGGCTGACCACGGGGACCACCATGACCAGCCCGGCGAGGGCGGCCGATACGCCGACGAACACCTTGCGGCGGTCCAGGCGGTCGGACAGCAGCCCGCCCAGCACGGTGGAGAGGGCCATCGCGACCATCGAGACCGGGGTGAGGACGGCCATCGCGGCCGGCGGGGTGAGTCCGGCGGGCAGCGTGATGTGGTCGTCGAGGATGTACAGCTGGTAGCCGACGACGGCGAAGTAGCCGAGGACCATCAGGGCGCGGCCGATGAAGGCCCAGCGGAAGTCGTGATTGCCCAAGGCCGAGAGGAAGGCGGCCAGTTGGGCGCGCTTGGGGGCGGCCGGCGGCTTGGCGGCGGACTCGGTGCGCGGGACGTCCCGGCAGAATCCGGTGAGCAGCAGCGCGGAGACGGCGACGATCGCGCCGAGGATCAGATAGCCGGTGAGCAGGTGTTCAGCGGTGTTCGAGGCGACGAGCACGCCGACCGTGCCGCCGATGGGCAGACCGAGCCCCACCAGCGCGGACGCGGTGCCGCGACGGGCGACGGGGATCCGGTCCGGGACGATCGCGGTGACGGCGGCCTGGTAGATGTTCATGGTCGCCTGGATCAGGCACCAGCCGATGCCGACGAGCAGCGCGGTGTTCACGCTGCCGAGCAGGCCCAGAAAGGCGAGCGAGGCCAGGCCGCCGCCCAGGATCCACGGGTTGCGGCGGCCGCTGCGGTCGGAGAGGGCTCCGGCGATCGGGTTGAAGGCGGTGGCGAAGATCGCGCTGATGCCGCCGATCAGCCCCAGGACGGCGACCTTGTCATCGGGGGCGATCGCGGCGATCTGGGTGGGCAGCAGGACGGAGCCGACACCCATGTAGACGGCCATCAAGGCGGAGTTGGCGACCAGCAGCAGGGGCATCAGCCCTCGTTGGCGGACGGGTTCCGGCATCGGGGGTACGGGCGTATCGACGGCTTCGGGCGTGGCCATGACGACTCCTCGGGGGACGGAGCGGGGAGGTGGCGGTGCGTGGGGGG
>NZ_JARAYQ010000075.1:0-33605 GCF_033794505.1 Streptomyces sp. MB09-01
GGTTCGGCGGGGTGCTCATACCGGCGGGGGCGTCCTTTGTCGCAGCTGCTGTGATCACCGCAAGGGTGCCATGCCCGCGACCCGCGCCCCTCCGAATTCCCGCCCGGCCCCGGACCGGGGCCGGGCGGGTCCCGACCGGGTCCCGGGCCGGCCCGCCGAAGGAGCCGGCCCGGGACCGTAGGGCCGCTGCCTACAGCCGGTAGCCCAGCACCGTCATCATTCCGGACTCCGAGTGGTAGACGTTGTGGCAATGCACCATCCACAGCCCGGGGTTGTCCGCGTCGAAGTCCGCCGTCAGCCTCCCGCCCGGCAGGATGATCGCGGTGTCCTTGCGCGCCCCGCCGGCCCCTGCGCCGAGCGCGAAGGTGTGGCCGTGCAGGTGCAGCGGGTGCCACATCGGCGTCGCGTTGCGGAACTCCAGCCGGACCCGCTCGCCCGCCTTCACCGGGTGCCGCTGGTCCGGTGTGTACGGCTTGCCGTCGAAGGCCCAGTTGTAACGGGCCATGGAGCCGGTCAGGCGGATCTGCACCGTACGGTCCGGCTCGCGCGGGGCCAGTACGGCCGCAGCGGCGGCCTTGAACGCGTCCGCCGCCGGCGGACGCGCGTCCAGTTCGGCCGGCCGGGTCGCGGCCGTGGGCGCCGTGCCCGCCCCGGTGCGCAGCACCGCCAGTGCCGACTGCCCCTTGCCCTCGGCCAGCGCGGTGAGCGGGAACACCCCGTCCTGGGCGGTGACCAGGACGTCGTACCGCTCGCCCATGCCCAGGAGCAGTGAGCGCGTCTTCACGTGCTCCACCGGGTAGCCGTCGGTGTGGGTGACCGTCAGCTCGTGGCCGCCGAGGGCGATCCGGAAGGCGGTGTCCCCGCCGGCGTTGATGATGCGCAGCCGGATCCGGTCCCCGGGGCGGGCCGTGAAGACCGACGGGTCCTGCGCCACTCGGCCGTTGACCAGGTAGTGGGGGTAGGCGACGTCGCCCGCGTCCTTGCCGAGGATGTCGCTGTCGGCTCCCATCAGGACGTGCGAGCTGCCGCCGGGGCGGGTCGCACCCGGGGCGGGCGGGGCGCCGTGCCCGGCGTGTCCTCCGCCGCCTCCGCCCCCGTTGCCGTTCCCGTCGCCGCTCATGCCCCTGCGGAGTTCGGCGAGGACGGCTTCCGGGGTGGCGCCGTCCACTCCGTCGATCCAGTCGTCCAGGACCACGACCCACTCCTTGTCGTAGGAGAGGGGTTCCTTCGGGTCCTCGATGATCAGCGGGGCGTAGAGGCCGCGGTCCTGCTGGACCCCGGTGTGCGGGTGGAACCAGTACGTACCGGGCTGCGCGACGGCGAACTTGTACGTGAAGGATCCGCCCGGGGCGATGTCCCGCTGGGTCAGGCCGGGGACCCCGTCCATGTCGTTGCGCAGCGCGAGCCCGTGCCAGTGCAGGGAGGTGGCCTCGGGCAGGTTGTTGGCCAGGGTGAGGGAGAGGGTGCCGCCGGCGGTGGCCCGGATCTCCTGGCCCGGCAGCTTGTCCCCGTACGCCCAGGAGCGGACGGTCCGCCCGGCGCCGAGGTCGAGCGGGGTGGCGGTGGCGGTGACCTTGACCTCGGTGAGCGGGCCGGTGGCCTTGCGGGCCGCCTCGGCGGCGCGGACCTCGGGCCCGGCCGGGTCCACGTACCCCGCGGGGCCGTCGGCGGCGGAGCCGCCGTGGTTCATGGAGCCGTGGTCCGTGCCGGAGGAACCGGACGAGCCGGAGCAGGCGGCGAGCAGTCCGGAGCCGGCGATGGCCGCGGATGCGCCGAGTACGGCGCGTCGGGTGGGAAGAGAGCGCATGGGAGCACCTCGTGGGTCTGGTGTTACGGGTCATGGGCGCGGTTCGGCGCCGCCTCGCGGGCGTGCGGCGTGCGGGCGTACGGGGAGCGGGGCACCGCGGGCATGCGGGTGCTGCCTCTGCGTACGGGCACGAGGGCATGCGGGCACACGGACGTACGGGCACACGGACGTACGGGCACACGGACGTGCAGGTGTACGGATGCGCGGGTGTACGGACGTACGGGCCTGCGGAGGCGACGGCGGGGCCGGGCCTATACCCGCAGGACCGCCAGCCGGGTCAGGAGCTCGCGGGGCGAGGGCGGATCCGGGCCACCGGACCGGCCCGGTATGCGGGCCGCGCCCCCGAGCGGCGCGGTGTCGCGGGAGCCGGCCGGTCCGGCGCCGAGGTACAGCAGGACGAGCCCCGCGAGCACGGCGGAGCAGACGGTCATGGGGTCCATGCCGGTACCGGGCCACCGGGTCCCGGCGGCCTGCGCCGGCTCGAGGCCCGTTTCCAGGCCCGCTTCCAGGGCCGGTGCCCGGGCCGGTTCGTGCGCCGGTTCCACGGCCGTCCGGTGGACCTGCTCCCGGTTCGGCGCCGTCGGCGCGGACACCGGGTTGTGGTGCGCGCCACCGTCCGCCGCAGGACCGGGCGGCCCGGCCGAGGCAACGGAGTGGGCCGCGGACACGTCCTCCATGGCATGGGAGGCGGACGGATGACCGAGGGTGTGCATGGCGACGATGCCCAGCAACAGCGCGGCGAGCAGCAGCAACCGGGACCCCGGGGCGGCTCGCTCTGCACTGCGCGTCATGGCCGGAACCCTACCCGGGGTGGGTATCCGATCATAGGACCGACCCTCGGGTCTGCTTAGGATTAGTCACACTATGTCCCCACATGGACTCTCTCCGCGGACCGCCTGGCCGGTCGCCGTCCTGATCGGTCTCGCCGGCGCCGCCTACACCGCGTGGGTACTCGAAGTCGTCCTCTCCACGGGCCTCAACCCCATCGAGACGTACGTCAGCGAGCTCGCCGCCCGGGACCAGCCGCTCGGCGGCCTCTTCCGGGCCACCGACTTCACCGCCGGGCTGCTCGCCTTCTCCGGCGGACTGCTGGCCCTGTCCCGGCTGCTGAAGTACGCCGAGTCGCGCCGCCTCTGGGCGGTCGTCGGCTGGGCCGGGGTCACCCTCTTCGGCGCGGCCACCGCCGCCGACGCCTGGCTGCCGCTGAGCTGCACGCCCACCGTGGACCCCGAATGCGCCGCCCTGGAGACCGCCGGCCTGGTCCCCGCCACCCACCGGGCCCATGCCGTCAGCAGCAGCCTCGCCATGACCGGTGCCCTCGTCGGCCTGGTGGCCCTGACCGTCGCCGCCCGCCGCTACGGCTGGTTCGCCCCGCTCGCCCGCTACGGCCCCGCGCTCGTCGCCCTCGAACTGCTCGCCACCGCGTGGACGCTGACCGCCATCGCGATGTTCACCGCGGGTCGCGGGACCTGGGCGCTCGGCGCCGGGCAGCGGCTCCAGGTGCTGCTCGTCGCGCTCTGGCTCGGCCTGCTCGCCCACTCGGTCCACAAAGAGGGCCGGACGTGACGCGCGTGCCGCCGTACGCGGATCCGTACGCGGGCTCGTACGCGGCTTCGTACGCGAGCCGCGCCGGCCGGTTCGTCCGCGTGGACGGGGTGCCGCTGCACGTCGTCGTCGAGGGCCGGGGTCCCGTGTGCGTGCTCAGCGCCGGGCTCGCCATGGCCTGGTTCGACTGGGACCCGGTCGCCGGGCTGCTCGCCGCCTCGGGCCGCACCGTCGTCCGCTTCGACCGGCCCGGCCACGGCCTCAGCGGTCCGGCCGCCGAGCCGCCGACCACCGCCGGGGAGGCCCACCGGCTCGCGGGTCTGCTGGACGCGCTGGGCTTCACCGGCCCGGTCACCGTCGTCGGGCACTCGATCGCCGCGTTCCACGCCGAGGCCTTCGCCCGCCTGTACCCGCAGCGCACCGCAGCCCTGGTCCTCCTCGACGGCAGCGTCGAGGAGGCCCCCCGTACGGTGCTGCCCGCCGCGCTGCGCACCGGCGCCGCCCGTGCGCTCGGCCGGGCGGTGACCGCGGCCGGGCTGCCGGCCGCGCTGGGGCCACTGGCCCGGCGCGCCACCGTACGGGCCTCCCGCACCGGCGGCCCCGACCCGGCCGCACGTGACCTCGTACGCCGCTGCTACCGCACCGGCCGCGTCTGGCGCGGCGCCCTGCTGGAGAACTCCCGCTACCCCGACATGGCCGCCGAGCTGCTCGCCCTGCGCGGGACGTACCCGCTGGCCGCCCCCGCCACCGTCCTCGCCGGTCACGACGGCTCTGCCGGCCGCTCCGCCCTGCGCTGGCTGGCCCGCCAGGCGGACCTCGCCGACGTGCTGGGCGCCCGCTTCGAGGTCGCCGAGCCCGCCGGTCACCTGGTCATGCTCGACCGCCCGGACCAGGTGGCCCGGGCGGTCCGCAACGCCGGCGGTCAGCTCCTCGCGTAGACCTTCTCGGCCCAGCCCGCGATCTGCTCTTCGGAGAGGTGCTTGGCCAGGTCGGCCTCGCTGATCATGCCGACCAGCTTCTTGTTCTTGATCACCGGCAGCCGGCGGATCTGGTGGCTCTGCATCTCCTCCAGCACCTCGGAGACGTCCGCGCCCGCGTCGATCCAGCGCGGCGTGCCCCGGGCCATGTCACCGGCCGTGGTCTTCGACGGGTCGCGGCCCTTGGCCACGCAGCCGACCACGATGTCGCGGTCGGTCAGGATCCCGCAGAGCCGTTCCTCGGAGTCGCTGATGGGCAGCGCACCCACGTTGAGCTCGCTCATCAGCTGGGCGGCCCGGTCCAGGGTCTCGGTGGCGGGGATCCACTGGGCCCCCTTGTGCATGATCTCTCCGGCGGTGGTCATCGCATCAACCTCCTGAGCGCCGTACGAGCGGCGGGGCGCGGCTGCGCCCGCCTCGGCGCCCTCCGCCCAGGGCTCGTCGTGACTCCACGCGCGGGAGCACACGCCCGTAGGGGTGAGAGGGCGCCCTCCCACCACCGTACGGGCGTGTCCCGTCACCCGCGCGGCGCGTCTCCAGTCACCCGCGCGGCGCGTCTCCAGTCACCCGCGCGGCGCGTCTCCCGTCACCCGCGCGGCGCGTCTCCCGTCACCCGCGCGGCGCAGCCCCGCGCTTCCCCAGCATGTCCGCCATCAGGGTGATCTCCGAGCGCTGCGCGTCGACCATGCCCTGGGCCAGCGCCTGCTCGACCGGGGTCGCGCACTGCTGCGCACAGCCCTCGGCCATCGCGACGCCGCCCTTGTGGTGGTCGGTCATCAGCTGGAGGAAGAGCACCTCGGCGTCCCGCCCGGAGGCGGCCCCCAGCTGCTCCAGCTCCTCCTTGGTGGCCATGCCGGGCATCAGCGCGCCGGGCTTGGCTGCGCCGTGGCCCGCATGCTCTCCGTGGCCTGCGAAGGTCCCCATCCACGACATCGGGGGCTCCTCGGCCACCACCTTCGGCAGCCCCCACAGGTCCAGCCAGCCGAGCAGCATGCCCCGCTGGTTGGCCTGAGTGTTGGCGATGTCGAAGGCGAGGGTGCGCACCGCCTCGTCCTCGGTGCGGTCCCGCACGATGAAGGACATCTCCACCGCCTGCTGGTGATGCACCGCCATGTCCCGGGCGAAGCCGGCGTCCGGGGAATGGAGCCCCGGGATGGCGGGGCCGGGCAGGGGTCGGGCCGCACCGGGATCGCCGTTCGCGGCGGCGACCGTGGCCGCCGCCGCGAACAGCAGCGCCAGCAGGACGGCCGTGCCCGCGACCCAGTAGGTACGGGGAGTACGGGCGGTCACTTGGCGGCCAGCCCGCTCGTGCAGGCCGCGCCCGGTTCGGGGGTCTGCTCGCCCTGCACGTACTTGGTGAAGAACTGCTTCACCCGCGGGTCGTCCGCCTTCTCCACGGTCAGCTGCTTGCCCCACGCGCTGAGCATGATCGCCCCGGTCTGCTCCTTGACCGGGCTCATCAGCGTGTACGGGGTCTTGCCGACGGTCGCGGCGAGCTTGTCCACGTCGGCCTTGGCCGCCTTCTCGTTGTACGTGACCCAGACGGCCCCGTGCTCCAGCGAGTGCACGGCGTTCACCTCGGGCAGCGGGTTCTTGTAGACGTCGCCGTTGCAGTTCATCCAGCGGGGGTGGTGGTCACCGCCGACCGGGGGATTCATCTCGTACTTCACCGGGGTCTCGACGTGGTTGCGGCCCAGCGTCTTCGCGTCCCAGAGCTGCTCGCCCTCCACCGGCTTCTTGCGGACCTCCTCGGCCTCCTTGCGGATCTGCTCCGCGGCCTCCTTCTTGCGCTGCTCGGTCTGCTTCTGGTCGATCAGCACCCAGGCGCCGAATCCGACCAGACCGGCGACGACGACCGTCGAGATCGTGATCGCGATTGCCTTGTTGCGCCGCTCCCGGATCTTTTCGGCGCGGCGCATCTCGGCTATGCGCGCCTGGCGGGAGTGCGGGTCGGTGTTCTGGTGGGTCCTGCCGGACTTGCTGGCCATGTGCCCTGGTTCCTTCTGCTGAGGGGGGTGGGTGGAACGCAAAACCGGACCGGTCAGGTCCGCAGCACTTGGAGGGCATGCAGGTCGGGGGCGCGCGCGAGCGGCCCGGGCGGCCGGATCCGGCCCGCCCCGGAGGCCTCGGCGGCCGGCGGCGGCTCGCCGTCCGGCACGGTCACGGCGGGCGGAGGTACGGGCAGCACGCCCGGGGTCACGTGCGCGAGGGACGAGCAGCCGGGCAGGTCGTACGGCGACACGCAGACGGCGTGCGTCGTGGCGTGCGTCGTGCCGTGCGCCCGCGGCTCGGCTTGCGCGCCCGCCCGGGCGCTCCCGTGGGACACGGGGGACTCGCCCGACCGGGACGCACACAGGAACAGCGCGCCGGTCAGCACCCCGGCCAGCGCCCCGAACACCGCCAGCAGGAGGGCGCGCCGAAGCCCGGAACGTCCCCGACGCCCCGGCCGCACGCACTGCAGGCCCCCCATGGGCGCAGATGGTAATGCTCATGACCGCTTCGAGGTCAGTGCGGGGGTGCCGCGAGCTTTCCCGGGTGCGTAATGTGGCGGAAACCACCACTGGCGATACTGGGCCGGCCCGACTGTGCCCCCACCCACGAGGCGGTGGTGCACAGGCCGTCTGAACTGCGAGGATGAAGGCATGGACAAGCAGCAGGAATTCGTCCTCCGGACGCTTGAGGAGCGCGACATCCGCTTCGTGCGCCTGTGGTTCACCGACGTACTGGGCTTCCTGAAGTCCGTCGCGGTCGCCCCCGCGGAGCTGGAGCAGGCCTTCGACGAGGGGATCGGCTTCGACGGCTCCGCGATCGAGGGCTTCGCACGGGTCTACGAGTCCGACATGATCGCCAAGCCGGACCCGAGCACCTTCCAGATACTGCCGTGGCGCGCCGAGGCCCCCGGGACCGCCCGGATGTTCTGCGACATCCTCATGCCGGACGGCTCCCCGTCCTTCGCGGACCCGCGCTACGTCCTCAAGCGCATCCTGGCCAAGACCTCCGACCTGGGCTTCACCTTCTACACCCACCCGGAGATCGAGTTCTTCCTGCTGAAGGACAAGCCGCTGGACGGCACCCGCCCCGTCCCGGCCGACAACTCCGGCTACTTCGACCACACCCCGCAGAACGTGGGCATGGACTTCCGCCGCCAGGCGATCACCATGCTCGAATCGATGGGCATCTCGGTCGAGTTCAGCCACCACGAGGGCGCCCCCGGCCAGCAGGAGATCGACCTCCGCTACGCCGACGCCCTCTCCACGGCCGACAACATCATGACCTTCCGCCTCGTCATGAAGCAGGTCGCCCTCGAACAGGGCGTCCAGGCCACCTTCATGCCGAAGCCCTTCTCGGAGTACCCGGGCTCGGGCATGCACACCCACCTCTCCCTCTTCGAGGGCGACCGCAACGCCTTCTACGAGTCGGGCGCCGAGTACCAGCTCTCCAAGGTCGGCCGCTCCTTCATCGCGGGCCTCCTGCGCCACGCCGCCGAGACGGCAGCGGTCACCAACCAGTGGGTCAACTCCTACAAGCGCATCTGGGGCGGCTCTTCCCGCAGCGCAGGCGCGGGCGGCGAGGCCCCCTCGTACATCTGCTGGGGCCACAACAACCGCTCCGCCCTGATCCGCGTCCCGATGTACAAGCCGGGCAAGACGGGCTCCTCGCGCGTCGAGGTCCGCTCGATCGACTCGGGCGCCAACCCGTACCTCACCTACGCCGTCCTCCTCGCGGCCGGTCTCAAGGGCATCGAGGAGGGCTACGAACTCCCGGCGGGCGCCGACGACGACGTCTGGGCCCTGTCCGACGCCGAACGCCGCGCCATGGGCATCGAACCCCTCCCGCAGAACCTCGGCGAGGCCATCTCCCTGATGGAACGCAGCGAACTGGTCGCCGAAACCCTCGGCGAACACGTCTTCGACTTCTTCCTCCGCAACAAGAAGCAGGAGTGGGAGGAATACCGCTCGGAGGTCACGGCCTTCGAACTCCGCAAGAACCTCCCCGTCCTGTAAGAGCAGGTCAGCGCCCTTGCGGGCCATGCACGAGACTCCGGGCCGGTGGTCGATGACCACCGGCCCGAAGTCGTCTCACCGGCCCTGGGCCGTCTGTGGGCCGTCCGACGCGGAACCCGAGGCTTTGTAGACCCCGTCCACGGCCTTTCGGGTCCGCCCCTCGCTGCTCGGCATGAGGTGCGTGTAGGTCCGGAGCGTGAAGCCGGGGTCGCCGTGCCCCAGGTACGTGCTGAGCGCCTTCACGTTCTCCCCGGCGTCCAGCAGCACCGAGGCGTAGAAGTGCCTCAGGGCGTGCATCCCGTGCTCGCGCGCGGCCTGGTGGCGTTCACCGGGCTTCGGCTCCTCGAGCACCCCGGCCATGACGAGGGCGGGCTTCCACACGCGGGTGTTGAAGTCGGTCCGCCGCACGGCTCCGCCGCCCGCGAGCGAGAACAGCAGCCGCTTCGTGACGAGGGGCCCGTCCGGCCGGAGCCAGGGGAGCGTGACGTCCACGGCCGGGAAGTCGGCGCTGTGCTGCTTGAGCACCTGGGCCACGCCGTCAGGGAGTGGAACATCCCGCTCCTTGCCGCGCTTGGGCGGTGAGAACACGAGGTGCCCGTTGACCACCTTCACCTGACAGTCCACGTGGACCCACCCTGTCGCGTAGTTCACCGCACCGACGGCGAGTCCGAAGATCTCGCCCTGCCGCAGCCCGCACCCGCCCCCGACGTCGGCCATCGCGCGGTACCGCGCGGGGAGCGCGGCCCGCACGGCGAAGACGCGTTCAGCTGTCCACGGACGTACACGGGGCGTCGCGGCCAGGGGAGCGCGGACCGAAGTCGCCCGGCACGGGTTCTTGGGCAGGTGTCCGTCTTCCACAGCCGCGGTCAGTACGGCCGACACGGTGTTGAAGATGACGCGCCGGTAGGACGACTTGGGGAGCAGGTTCTCCAGCACGCCGAGCCATTCTCGAATGTGCTCGGGCTTGAACGAGCCCAGGGGCCGCGTACCGATGTGCGGGAACGCGTGGAGCCTGAGCTGCACCTCCACGGTGGTGCGGGTGGTCATGTCGGTGGTCTGCCCCGCGATCCACTTCTCGCCGTACTGGCGAAAGGTGGTTCGGCCGGCGGCCGGGTCGACGTAGGCACCGCGGGACATGTCCGCCTCGATGTTCGCGAGCCACTGCTCGGCGAGGCGCTTCTCACGGTTCTGGAACGACTTGCTCTTCTCGGTGCCGTCGGGACCGATGTACCGGGCGCGGTAGCGAAGGCCGGTGCCGTATCGGTTGGTCTTGACCCGAAGGGGCTTTCCGGCAGGGCCGGGCTCGGTCTTGTACCAGCGGTCCTGGATGTGGCCTGCCACGTGAGGGCCTTTCTGTGGGGAATCGGAGGGCGGGCCCGGTAGACCCGCCCTCCCTGGATGTGGTGGCGTCTCAGACGGCCTGGCTGATGTCGGCTTGCATCTGTGCGGTGATCCAGCTGTGCACGATGTCGGGGCAGTAGCGAAGGTGCTTGCCGACCCGGAATCCCGGAGGGCCGGTGCGCTTCTTGCGCCACTGGTAGACGGTCTCCACGGGCACTCCGAAGAGAGCCGCGATGTCGTCCGGGGTGAGGTAGCGCTCGGGCAGGGTGATGCTCACGCGAACTCCTTCGGCGGTCTCAGCAGCAGGGGTGGGTGGTGGCCTCAGGCCCGGAGGCGGGGTCCAGGGGCCCCTGACACACCGTGCAGAGGGGGTGGGGACCAGAGATTGCGTGTTTTCCAGCGTCCGCAGTGTCCGCAGCGTCCGGTGAGGTCTGTTCGCACAGGTCAGAGGACGTGCCGGTGGCGGACGCTGAGGTGGAGCCAGCGTCCGGTCCAGCATCCGCAGCGTCCGCAAACGCGGCTTGCGGACGCTGACCGGACACCGTGCGGACGCTGGCGGGGTGGCTAGCGTCCGCTGGAAAGCCCAGGTCAGGACGGCTTGCGGACACTGTGGACGCTGCGGACGCTGTAATCCGGGCATCTCTGGTGTCCGGGGTCGCGGTCAGCGTGTAGAGACGTTGGCGGTGCCGGTCCGGCGTGCGCTTGGAGTCGTCGAAGGTGATGCCGACCGAGCGCAGGATCGGCGCGAGGCGCTTGAGCTGTCCGCCGGCGCGGGTGGCGTCCTTCGGCCACTTCGGGTGGACGGTGTCCGGGTTGGGCAGGTGCTCCAGCAGCATCCCCGCAGTTCCCGCCCAGGAGCCGTCGGCCTCGACGAGCGAGACGACCGCGCTGCCGAAGGGGTCTCCCTCAAGGGCATCGGCAGCGACTTCGGCAGAGGACGTGGTGTACGACGCGAGGGTGCTCCACCCGTTGATCTGATCGACGGCGGCGAGGACCCGGGCGAAGTCGGCCATGCGGGGCATTCGTTCGAGCCGTACGCTCGGCAGCTCCCGCAGCACTGCCGAGAGCAGGTCGAAGAGTGCGGCGAGGATTGCCGGGCGCGCTTCGCTGAATGCGTCGTCGAGTTCCTCCTCGGTACGGCGCCGGTTCTCATCGATCAGCTGGAGGTCCAGCACGAGGAGCCGTTCGGCGAGGTCACCGGCCAGCGCGCCAGCGTCGATGGTCGTCATCGCGAGCACGCGTCGGAAGGTGAGGACCACGACGTCGTCATCCGTGTAGAGGGCCCGGTCGACGATGCCGTCGCCGGTGACGGCCTTGCAGAGGGTGTCGGACAGCCACGGCGGGATCGTGCTGATGTTGTCCAAGCACAGTGCCCAGGAGTTGAAGGCCTGCGTGGCCCACGCCTTCACGTCCCGCGGCTGGCTCCTCTTGGCGGCCGGGGAGGGGTCGACCAGGTTCACGATCGTCTGCGCGGCCTTCGACTTGCCAGTGCCCTGCTCGCCCTTGAACGTGAGGACGGGGTGGGGGATGTGCGGGATCCAGGCGGCGACCAGCCACGCGACCAGCTGGTGAAAGGCCTCGTCGTCCATGTTCACCAGGTCGCGCAGCAGGGCCAGGCCCTCGCCGGACCGAACCTGCACGGGTTCCGGCATGACGGCCATCGCTCCGGAGCGGCGGAACAACACCGGGGAGCGGTCCCGCAGCGACCAGCCTTCGGGGGTGGCGACCACGCAGCGACCGTCTGCCGTACCGAGGTCAACCACGACCTGGTGGGCGTCGCCGGCCACGCGCAGCATCACGGGAACCGGGTCGGTGGCGGCAGCCATGCCTTCGAGGACGGTCATCGCGTCCGCGAGGGCCGACTGGGAGGCGACCGCTCCCTCGTTGATGTCGGTGAACAGCCGGGCCATCTGCGAGCGCAGCCCAGCCTTCCCGCGGAGCGGCATGGCGAGGTTCGGGCCGTGCTTCCTGACCCCGTACGGGCGGCCGTCCTCGGAGGTCACCAGGTCGTAGCGCTCCCGAGCGAGGGCGACGAGCTGCGAGGCCTGCGAGGGCCCCTTCTCCTTTTGAGCGCTCACCGGGCACTCCGTCCGGCACGAGTCTTGGCGCTGTCGATGGTGCGGGCAGCTCCCCGTTCGGGGTGGCCTTTGGCGCACGCGGCCTTGAGCAGCTCGTCCGCGATTCCCTCGTTGCCCTGGTGCTGCTCGAAGGCGCGGCAGGCAGCCCAGAACAGCCGGTTATTCAGCTCGCCTTCAGGGGCCTCGAGGACGAATCGCACCAGCGCATCCCCTCGGTCCGCGCCGTCCCGGGGCACCGGGACGGTAACCGGGCGGGGCGCCTTGCGCTCCTCAGCGGTCGCCAGGTCGAGGAGCGCAGCCGGTACGGCCGCGATACCGGTGTGCGGCTCGCTGATGGCTTCGTAGACGCCCTTGGGCGTCCAGGACCCGGGCCCGACGAGGTACCCGCCGGCACCTCGGATGTCGATGCCCGGCCCGATACGGCTTGCCGAGTTCGGCACGAGCGTGCCGGCGGGAGTCGCGTAGTACATGTGGAGCCCGCCGCTGGGCGTCAAGACGGTGATCGTGGGCGTCAGGGTGAAGCCGTGCTGGACGGTCAGAGCGTCGAGCGCGGCGACTCCGTCGACGCCGTTCTTGCGGTCGAGGTCTACACCGACCACCCACCTCTGAGGAGCACCGCATGCGACCCCGTACCCGGTGGCGCGGGGAGCCGACTTGAAGAGGTGATGGACTCGGCTGGGGTCGGTGCTGGCGTCGTGGACGCCGTGGCCCAGGAACCCGCATTCTCCCCGGCACAGCTCGCCAGGGTGGGGGCTACGCAGGGCGGGGAGCTTGTTGGGCGCCAGTGGGAACACGGCCAAGCCGTGGTCGGCGGCGGCCAGGGCGCGGTGCAGCGCCTTGGACCAGAACAGGGACACAGGCATGCTGGAGAGACCTCCGGTCTCGTGGAAGAGGGATGGAGGGGCAGGGCGGGCCGATTTCTTTGGCGAGAGGCGGCCCGCCCTAGTCATGGCTAGTCACAGGTGCAGGGGTAGCTAGTCGTCCCCGAGGTGTTCGCGGTGGATCAGGTGTTCTCCCTTCGCGTCGCTATGGACGGAGTGAGACCCGGATTCGTTACACCCTCGCGCGACCGCGCGCGCGTGGGACGGTCTCATGAGTTCCACCAATGTTCCTTTTCGCAGGTCAGAGGCCTAGGCCTGGGTCTCACCGTGAGCCCCTTCACCTCTAGTACGTCTTTTCGGCGAATCTGTTACACCTGCGGATCGGAGTGGGGCCGACGCGGGGCGGGAGCTGGTGGAGCAGCGTTCGCGCCCGCGCGCGCGTAGGGCGGTCCAGAAAGTCCAGAAACCCCGGTTCTCATCGGCTCGCCCCGTCAGTGACGGTGGTTCCGGGCGACGCGGTCCTCGGCACGGCTGAGCTGGCTGGACTCGGTCCGAGGGGCGTTCGTGTGCCAGCAGAACGGGCGGATCGAGTCGGCGGCCTGGAAGGCGCGCGTGGCTGCGCCGGGAACGCTGCCGGGCTCAACACGGGCGCCGTCGAGGGAGGCCAGGAGCCGAGCAGCGTGGTGCTCGCATCCGGCAGCCTTGCCTCCGTGGCTGTCGAGAACGATCACAGCGTCGCGGGGCCCGGCACAGTTGGTCGGGTCCTCGGGGTGGGCAGCGATGCAGCGGCTCAGCTCCGTCGCGCGGCGGCGCTCGTAGGCGGTCACTGGCCGTCCCTGCGGGCGTTGGCGGCCGCGGCACGGACCAGAGCGAGGACCTGCTCGCGGGTCCTGTCCGGGTGAGAGTTCCACACCTGGTACGACCCGGCTTCGGCGCCGAGGGTGTTCTGCAGGTAGCCGGAGGCGAGGCGCATCGTGTGGACGTCGCCGTATCCGAGGCGGTGAAGGGCGTACTGGGCGCCGAAGATGCACCGGCCGCCCTGGTGGTCGCGCTGGGAGCCTCGGGCCCAGCCGAATGCCTCGATGACCAGGGCGGTCAGTTCCAGTGATTCGGCGGCGGTGAGGTACCGACCGCCTCCGTGCCAGGCCCGGACGACCGGGAGGGACAGGCACCAGTCGGGCAGGTGGCGCAGGAGCGCGGCCGGCGGGCGCAGTTGCGGCGCGGGTGCGGCGACGGGAGCCGGGGAGGCGGCGAGTTCGCCGAGGGCTTCCGCGACGAGTTCGGCGGTGGTCTTGGTGACCAGCGGGTGGGCGGTGCGGACGCGGGCGGCGAGGTACCGCTCGATCTCGCCGACCAGGACGTCGGCGGTGACGTCCAGGTCGTCCAGGTGTGGGGTTGCCGAGGGGAGCGTGCGCGTGCTCATCTGGGGGTTCCTCCGTGGGCTTGCTCGCGGTTGGGGTGGGGGTGCTCCCGGGCTGTCCAGGCGTGGGGAGCACCCCCGTTTTTGCGCGGTGGGCTACTGCTGGTCGGTCAGAACCACTTGCCGCGCTTGGCCTTCTCCTTCTGGAACTCGTCCTCGGCGTCCTGCGCGTGGCCCTCCATGCGCTCGATCTCGTCGAGGTCGAGACGGCCCCTGAAGATCTGGCCGGGGCCCAGGCCGCGGTAGCCGGTGCTGCCCTCGTCGCGGCAGTCCGTGTCGGGGCCGGCCAGGTCGCGCAGTCCGGGCGGCGGGTTCTCGTAGACCC
Organism: Streptomyces sp. MB09-01; assembly: GCF_033794505.1. NCBI lineage: Bacteria > Bacillati > Actinomycetota > Actinomycetes > Kitasatosporales > Streptomycetaceae > Streptomyces > Streptomyces sp. MB09-01. The sequence continues at coordinate 14,319 of NZ_JARAYQ010000075.1, forward strand.
GGCCGTTCGCGCTGCCGCAGAGGAGGTACTTGGCGGAGACGGTGTTGAACATCCACGCGCCGGTGATCACGTGGCGGCCGGTGCAGGTGTGCGCGCTGTACGTGAATTGCTCGAACTGCCCGGCGATGGCGAGGGAGTGCTCGTTGACCGCGTAGACCGTCTTTCCCTTGCTGAGCCAGCGCTCGAAGTCCTTGATGTCGCGTGGGGTGTTGCGCCAGACCCTGCTCATGGGGTTCTCCCTTGTGGGTGGGGTGGGGCGCCCTGGGCTGTCCAGGCGTGCAGGGCGCCCCGCGGTTGGGGTGGGGTCAGCGGCCGAGGTTCGCGAGGGCCCCGGCGATCACGGATGCCGAGGAGCCGTTGCGGATGGCGTAAGCGACGTTCAGGGCGGCCAGGGCGGCGTGGATCGCGTCCTGCGGCCAGCGGGCGGCGAAGTCCAACGCGGTCTTCTGGGCGGCGGGGGTCACCTCCCGCTCGCGCAGGAGGGTGGGCTCCACGTTGCTCTGGTAGTCGGCGACGATCTCGGCGAGGTAGGCGCTGGTGTAGGCGGCCATGGCGAGACTCCCATGGGTTTGGGTGGATTCGCGAGGTGGTTCGGGGGTGGTCGCCCCCCGGTCGCTGTCTAGGTTTGCGCCGGTTTGGCCTACGGTCGCCGAGGCGGTCAGGGCGGTCGACCGACCGGCTCCAGGGTGCTCACGACCGTGGGCCAAACTGGTTGATATCGGGTGTCGACCGGGGGCCTACCGGGTCTGCGACCGGGGTTGTTTGCCCTATTTACCGGCTTCGGTGAGCTGGTCGCGGGTGTAGCCATTGGGGTTGGCCAGCCCCTCGCAGGCGCCGAGCTTCCGGGTGCCTCCCGCCCCGGCTTCGCGCAGGCGGGCCTGGAGCTGGGGGCCGGTCAGCTCGCCGTACGCGCCCGGCTTGTAGGCGGCGAGGAACCCGAGGAGGGTCTCGGTTCGGGCCCGGTCCACGCCGTTGGCGTCCAGCGCGGCGATGCAGTCGGCGAGCAAGGTGGCGGTCGCGGCGGCGGCCTGGTCGACCTTCCCGTACTCCAAGGCGTCGCCGGTCAGCGTTCCGGCGGCGAGGCGAAGGTCCCGGCCGCGCAGGCAGATGTCCTTGAAGGCGGGCAGGTCGATGACGTCGGCTTTGATGGTGATGTGGCCGGCCTCGTCGCCGAGCTCCAGTACGACGACGCCCTTGGAGTCCTCGCCGAGGAGGTGGGGAGCGGCGCCTTGGTTGACCGGGTCGTCGCCGAGCACCATCTTGGCGCTGTTCTGACCCTTGACCCGGAAGGATCCGCGCTTGGCGCAGACGTCTCGGAGCTTGGTCGGGACGCTGTCCGAGCTGGGGCGCTGGGTGATGAAGACGCCCATGCCGAGCACGAAGCGGGTGACGCGTACGTACCGGGCGAAGCTGTCGACAAGGATGTCGCGGGCGTTCTTCGTCTTGGGCCGGCCGCCCTCGGGGGTGGTCTCCTCGTCGATGGCGACCTGGACCAGGGCTGCGCCGTCCAGGAGCTCCTGCAGTTCGTCGACGACCAGGAGGACCGGGCCCATGCCGTCGGCCGCGAGCTCGGGGGTGACCTTGCCCTCGGGGACCTTCTCCGGGCTGACCTCGTAGAGGCGGTCCAGCTCGGTGCCCCGGTCCTGCATCTCGGTGATGGTCGTGTCCATCACCCGCAGGACCTTGCGGATGATGTCCGGGGAGGCTCCGGCGATCCACTGGTGTGCGACGTTCTTGAGCGGGGCCCAGTCCGGGCCAGTCTTGCCGGTGATGACGATGATGCGGACGGTCGGGTCGAGCGCGGCCGCAGCCGCGATGAGGCGGGCGAGGTAGCTCTTCCCGTAGCCCATCAGGCCGCCGATCATGATCGAGGACCAGATCAGATCGAGAGTGTGACGGTTGTTGCGGGCGTCCGGGCCGAGCGGGATGCCGTCCTTCCAGAAGTCCCAGCGCTTCGCGGCAATGAGTTCGCTGTCGGTCTTGCCGCTGCCGTAGGGGTTGTCCTGGTCGGCGACCCAGAGCACGAGGCGGCCGTCGTGGCCGTCGGCGGAGTTGTCCGGGCGGATCTCGATCCGGGAGCGCTTGATCCGCATCGCGGAAGCGAGCTCCTCCAGCTTCCCGATCGCGTTTGAGGCGGGCATGCCCCGGGGCAGTTCGATGGTCGCGGTCCAGCCCGGCCCGGACGGCTGGATGACTCCGGCCAGGTGCGTCTGGTCCCTCTGCGCCTCCGAGATGATCCCCGCCTTGACCAGTGCCGTGACCAGGTCGCCCTCCCCCTGGACCCGGGCGGACTCGGGCTTGACCAGGGAGACGCGGCCCAGCGACGAGAGGGTGTCGGGTACGAACTGCCCAGACGGGGTCGACATGGGCGCGGGGACCGGGGTTCCGTCTGTGCCGACGCCCTCCACGGGCACGGCCTGGCCGGGGATGAACGGGGCGACTTCCGCCTTCGGTTGCTGGGTCTCGGTGGGCCGGGACAGGTACCACCAGGCGAACGGAGCGGCGCCCAGTGAGGCCAGCGCCAGCAGCGGCTCGACGGCGACGCCGTTGACGTACCCGTACGCGCCGCCGAGGCTCAGCGCCAGACGGCCGGCCTTCTTGCTCCAGCGAGCCCGGCCAAGGTCCCGGCCGCTGATTTTGTAATTGTCGGCGTCGGTCTCCTTCAGTGCCTGGAGCTGGGCTTCGGCTCCGGCCAGCTCGAACGCGAGGGCACCGGACATCTCCGGGTCGGCGTGGCGGAGCTGGAGCTTGAGGCCTTTGACCCGAGCGCCCAGCTCGACCTCGCCGTGCTTGGTCTGCGACCGGCGCTTGCGCTCGATCTCCCGGGCCAGGTCCTCGTCGGTGACATCGGCGGTGGCGTACCAGGCACTGATCCGGGCGAAGACCCGGACGCGCTGCTCGCCGAGCGCGGCGCTGGCCTGCTGGGCGCGGGCCTTCGCCGCATTCATCATCTGCTCGCGGCGGGAGACCTCTTCGACGTCGATGACCTCGGCGTCGGGGATGTCCTCGGGATGGATCTCGATAGCCATGCGGTGCTCCTCCAAAGCGGTGGTGCTACGGGGGCTACGCCTCGCACCCGGGCGGCTTCTCGCACGGGTGCGAGGCGTATCGCTGCTGGTCGGTGCTGTGCGGGCGCTACAGGCTGCTGAAGATCGAGCCGATGGCGGTGGCGCCGGTGGCGCCGAGCTGGTTGACGAGCGGGCCGATGAAGGTGCCGCCGAGAGTGACCCCGAGGGCGCCGCAGGTGATCGCCCAGCCCTTGGTCACCTTGTTGTTCTTGATTCCGAAGAACAGGACGATGCCGAGGATTGCGGCGACGAACGCGCCGGTGCCGATGGCGGCCCCGCTGGTGCCGGCCTGGGTCTGGATCTGCTGCTGGTTTCCGAGCTGGGCGGTGGGCCCCTGGATCGGGGCGCCGGTTCCGGCGCCGTCGGCGAGGGTCATGACCACCTGGTGGTGTGCGGACTCGGCACGGTAGGCGGCGGAGTCGAGTCCGCGGACCGACATGGTCTTCCCGGAGGGGAGAGTGACCGGGGCGCCGACCGCCCTGTCCACGGCGGCCTGGACGACGGTGGCCTGCTGCTCGGGGGTCTCGGCGGAAGCGACAGGGGCGGTGGCGAGAATCGCGGCGGCCGCGGCACCGGAGACGGCGAGGGTGCGGATGATGCGAGACATGGCAAGGCTCCTTCGAGGTTCGGTACGCGGGGTCAGGCGTCGGTCTTCGAGGCGGCACGGCGCCGGCCTTCGTTGCTCATCTCGGTGCGCGCGGCGGCGCTGTACTTGACCTCGCCAGGGACCCGGCGCGGAGGGGTGCCGCCGTTGTTCTTCCGGCCGTCCTCCCCGGACTTCTTCGGGGTCCTGGAAGGCCGTTCGTCGTCGGGGTCCATTTGGGAATCGAGCTGCGTGTTCTCGTCTTTCAGCGGGCCGTTGGAGGCGATGCGTACGGCCCTGCGGGCAGCGCGGCGGGCGGCGATGATTTCGGCGGTCTGGCCCGGGTCGGTGCCATGGATCTCGTCCCAGGCGCGCCGGTAGGTGCGGTCACTGGGCGTCAGCTCTCCAAGGGCGGCGGCAAGGTAGACCGCACGCTCCCAAACGGTCTCGTCCTGCTCGATCCGCGCGGCGATGAGCTTCTTCGTCCTGACCTGCTCAGCGCGGGCTTCGCGGCGCTCAGTCCAGCGCTGGCTCCACGTCTTGCGGCCCTCCCTCTTGGCGATCCGGCCGTTCTCGTGGAGATCCCAGATCGCGGGGCCGATCAGGGAGCAGAGCGCGCCGCCGAGGCCGGTCGCGGTGCCGAAGGCTGCGGAGCCGTGGTCGAAGTTGATCCAGGCGGCGATGGAGGCCTGGGCGAGTGCGCCGAGGCGGTAGTGCCAGGACGGGCGGCCGTCATCGACCGCGGCTTCGGCTCCCTTGAGGAGGGCCCAGGCCACTCCCTCCAGGACGAAGGGCGCGGCGACGAGGAACCAGGCGGTCGGGTCCCAGAACGCCATGATCTGGAGCGGGAGACTGACGATGACGCAGACGATCGCGATGGTCTTCGCCGCCCTGCGCCACTGCTCGGCGGACTTCTCGGCCTTGGCCTTGCGGGCGGCTGCCTCCCGGCGGGCCTCGTCCCGGCGCCGGCGCTCGTCGGCCGCGTCGGCCAGCGAGGACTCGATGTCGGCCTGGGCCTTCGCGGCGGCCTTCTCGTCCGCGAGCTTCGCGCGGCGCCGGTCGGACTCGTTCTTGATCCGCATGGCCTCGGCCTCGGCGGACGCCTTCTCGGCCGCGGCCAGGCCCTCGGTGTAGGTGCCGCCGCCCTCGGGGCGCAGCTCCGTGACCGTCATGCCGCGACCTCCAGCGGCGTGGGCTCCTGATCCAGCATCGCGAGCACCACGGTGTTGGCGAGCGCCTCCTCCTCGGCGGAGGGGACGGTCGGGAGCAAGAGGCCGGCGGCCAGGCTCGTGAAGTCGGTGGTGGTTTCGCGGCGGGTGCCCCGCATGTGGGCCAGCATCGCGGCGCGGGCCAGTTCGGCGATCCAGCCGAAGGCCTCGTCGTCGGTGACGCCGCACTTCGCGACGCGCTCGGCGACCAGCACCCAGGTCGCCTGGGCGATGTCCTCGGCGGACTCCCACCGGGTCCCCAGACGGGCCCGCAGGTGGCGGACCAGCCTGGCGTTGTAGATGACGTACAGCAGAGACAGTCGGTCCCGGTCCCCCGGGGTACCGTCGACATCGAGCACGGTCGGTGCTCCTCTCACAGGTCGATCGGCCCTGCTCAGTGGCCTCGGTGTTTGCCCACCGGGGCCACACCCGTATTCGGGTGCAGGTATGCGCCTTCACAGCTGCTTGGACATGGCTGTGCCGTCACGCTTCGTGAGTTGCCATCACGCGGCGTTTCGATGGGATGACATTCCCAGGATTACGACTAGGTGTCAACGACACCTGCGGCAGCAATCCCGGGAAAGCGGCCCTCTGTGAATCAGTCCCGGGACTGTGGTTGACTGGTGGCGCCAAGATGGAGGAGCGCCGGACATGCCGCCTAAGTGGAGAGAACTCGCCGACGAGATCGCCGCGAAGATCACCAGCGGCGAGTACGCGCCCGGCGACCGCCTGCCCAAGATCGAGGACTTGGCTCGGGAGGGGAAGGGCTCCAAAACCACGGTCCACGCGGCGTACAAGGCCCTGGAGGCTGATGGGCTGGTCGCCTCGTCTCGCGGCCACGGGACCGTCGTACGAGCACGGGTCTCCCTGTCCACCGGCGCCGAGCGCGAGGAACGAAGCAAGCTCACCGGTTCCTCCTGGCGTGTAGGGGAGCGGTCCGACTCGCACATGGCCGGCGTCGTCGCCGCACCGGATGATGTCGCCGAGGCCTTGGGGATCACCGCTGGCGAGCCGGTGCTACGGCGCACCCGGGTCTACCGCGACGAGCACACCAACGCTGTCATCTCGCACTCGACCTCTTGGATCCCGGCGGTCTTCGCCGAGGAGCTGCCAGAGCTGGTCATGGGCAAGAGGCTGAGCGGCGGCACTTCGATCGACGTGATCACGCGGCACACTGGGCGCCCGGTCTCGAGGCGTTTCAGCACCATGTGGGCCCGGACCACCACGCCCGCCGACGCCGGGTCGCTCGAGATTCCCGAGGACACACGCGCGGCGGTCATCGTCCTGACCGTCCGGATCGTCGACACCAGTGGGATGACGATCGAGTACGGCGTCGACTTGGGAGGCCCCGGCTGCCGCTGGGCCAAGGAAGAGTCCGCCGAATGACCGACCCGCTCCTCGACGACGACCTCGTCCACGTGGCCGAGGAACGGCTGGGCGCCCTCCTGACTGCCCAGCGCCTTGGCACCCTGCCGCCCGACGGCAAGGCCGAGATCGCGCGCATCATGCGCACGCTCGCCGGACGAACCGGACCGGCCCGACTGGTCCTGATGGCCGGCCTCCCGGGCTCGGGGAAGACCACGCTCGCCCACGAGTTGGAGCTCCGCGGATTCCTGCGCCTCTGTCCTGACGAACGGGTCTGGCGCGCCCATGGGCACTACGGGCGGGACTTCCCTCGAGGGGAGTACAAGGTCAGAGAGCGCCCCATCCTCGAAGAGATCGCATCTGAGCTCCGCGCTGCCCTCACCGCCGGCCGCGACGTGGTCATGGATCACGGCTTCTGGACCGTCGACGAGCGCCAGGAGTGGCGCCGTATCGGCGAACAGGCCGGGGCAGCGGTGACGCTCGTGCATCTGCCCGCTACCCACGACGAGCTGTGGGAGCGCCTAGAGGACCGCAACCAGCAGACCTACGACGACCCGAACTCCATGTACTTCAGCGAGGACGACCTCCGGCGCCACGCTGGCCGCTTCGAGGCGCCCAAGGCGGACGAGTCGCACCTGGTCTACGACGGACGTTCGGCGACCGTCCTCCGTGCGCTCGGCTACGACGACACCCGGGAATCGGCGCTCTAAGGTACGCGTCCCGCTAGTCGGGGTGGCGAGTGGGGGGTGGAACTTCACCGCACGACGTACACCGAGGCAAAACTGCTCGCCGCGTGGAGGTCGATCGCGAACTCAGTGACAGTCTCGTCGGCGCCCAGGTCGTGGCTGCCCAGGCCGGGCCGACACCGACGGAACATGGCCGCGGCTCGTGCCCCATCTGCTGGAAGTCCCAGAGCAGTTGTGCGTCGTCCCACGTCTGCGCCAAGATCACTGGGTTGCCTCTCCCCTCGAGTCAGAGACCTTGAAGTCGTACGACCACCACAACACCGGCGAGAACATCCGCCTCTCCCGCGAGCTACGCGCGGATCAGGTCATCGACGTCTCGGCGGTCCTACTTATCAGCAAGCCGTACGAGGAGCGGCGGTCCTACGCGACGCCCCGCCAGCTCTGGCCGGCGGTCGAGATCGTCAGCACGTCTGCACCGATGGCCCTGACGAAGTATGTGAACTCGATCGGGAACGCTCGGCTGCTCCTCGACATGCTGGTCGGGGCACAGCAGCGCCTGCTGATCTACCCGCAGCAGGGCTTCATGATCCGCCAGGAGATCCCCGAGCCCGGTGCCGCTGCTCACGATCGCCTCTGCGCGGCGGGATAGACGAGCCGCGTCGCGCGGATGAGGCATCCTCCAGAGCTCGTTAATAAAGACGCACGAACCAATGGCCCGACCAAGGTCTCGAAGCCGATCCAACCTTATCTCCGTAATTACCTTCAACGGTGACTATGCGATGCTTGCTTGGATCTGAACCCACCACGATGCCCATATGGCGATTTGCTTCACCAAAGAGGTCTCCGCGGATTGGGGAAGAAACCAGGCGTCCGACCTTCTGAGCCCATGAGTGGACGCTAGCAACGGCTCCTGGGCTACTCCAAGGGACCCGACGATTCTGGTCCGATCCTTGATCCCATGCCCATGAGACGAAAAATGCACACCAAGCGCACGGACCCAGGTTTGGATTGAAGTAGCGAACGTATCGGGTAAGTGGTGGGCCGCTGTTCGAGCCCGGCGGCGACTCATGTATGCCGAGTTCACCACGCGCAATTCTCACCATGTTGTTGACTGCCGCGGTATTGTCTGTGCCACCACCTCCGAATACGGTTGCCGGTAGGGGGGCAAGCGCAGTGTCAAGATCTTTGATCTCAATACTGTTTGCCGTGGGATCAAATTTTTGCTGGAGTACATCGAATGTTGGCTCCACGTCACAGATATCGTCGTGAGTGGTCATGGCTGCCTCCTCTGCTTAAAGCGCCAATGTGTCCTTAAGGCTCTGGTCGTCGATGTGCTCTAGTACCCCAAAATAGAGACTGTCATCGGCAAAATTTGGGCGGCTGCAGTCCCAAGCGAGACCTTCTAGGGATGGTTGATTACCGAATCCCATTTCTTCGAAGTTGAGTCCTCCAGTTCGGAGAGTTCTCCCCAATTCAGGAGAGACTCCCGCGAAGCATGCAGCAATGTACACGGCCAATGGTCCACCACTAGCGCTGCTCGTGCTCACCATGGCCCACGCGAGATCAACTGCTGCTTTCGTTACTGGATCTGTAAAGCTGAGGTACTTGCTTCTGGCAGCTTCAAGGATCGCCAGAAGTTGTGGCTGAATCTCGAACTGCTGGATGTGAGCCTCAAGAGACCTCATAATCGTCCACGTGAACCGGATGCGACGGGCGAACTCCGGTTCCGAAAGAGGCGGCCCACCGAAACCGCAGGTAACTACTACCTTAAGCGCTTGACTCTTCGCCCCGATGTGGACGTCCAGGAGAAACCTTCCGTCGGTGTTCAAGCCGTCACGTAGCAACGCAAGCTGATGTCCAATCCCATCCCAATTAGTCGTCGCTCTCCGTACTCCTTCCAGGGCGGCTACCAAATCGCTGGGAACTGAAGCGAAGTTGATTTCGGCCGGACGTGTAAGAGCATCCAGGTTGACTGGACGGAAATTTTGCGCACCGAGCGCCAGTGAAAGTTTTTCGCGCGGGGATAGTTTCAATACTGCCATCAGTCTCTCCTGCGTCCTAGAACCCCGGAATAAACACAGCATCAGTCAGAGCGCACCACAATATGCGCCTCTAAAGCGCGGTCAGACCCACGGACGCGACCGAGTTGTTGGCCAAAGTTTGGGCCCCTGATCACGCTCAACCCCAGCCCGAAGGACATCGGGCAAAGTCTTTAACCGATGGTGCTCAGCCCAGCGAAGCCAGAAGTACTATACCGATCAGATTCAACGAGATCCCCGAAATCTCGACAACGGAGTACCCTCTCCATTTCTTCTTCGCGTATTGATGAGGATCCAAGCTGAGGACGTATGCATCGGCGCCAACTACAACGAGACTGACCACAATAATCAGAACTCCCGCCAGGCTGGGGGGCCAGTCATTTGGTATGGCCAAAGTCACTGCCACCCCGGTGAGTAGTATTGCTGGAACTATTTGAGCTGCATCAACGGCGAAGGCCACATATTTCTTGATTGAGGAGTCTTGGAGGTGAGCTGGCTTTTCATGCTCGCCCTCCAGGAGATTGTCGCTCTCGGCAATAGCTCTCATCACCGCCTTCTGTGCCTTCCTCACCAAAAGAGGGCTAAGGAGGTACATAAGGGTCGACGCAGCGAAAGGAATGTACTCCTTCACTTTCACTCCCTCACGGAATGCCGTCAACGCGTATAGGGGTTTCAAGCTTGCCGCGATACGCAGGAAGATATTGCTTGTACCCATTGATGGGCTTGATTAGAACCCGTTTTACGAGGGTGGCCTGGTCATGACCATTACCCGTTGCGGTTAGGGGAAACTCGAGAGGAAGAGACCTGCCGTCGGGCGGAACGTAGGCGGTCTTTGTGTAGCGAACCCGAACGGCTCCAGCCAACTTATGGCGAATCACGCCGTCACAATAGACCTCTACTACGACGTCGTATTCCAAATCCGATGCGTTGTCAAACACGACATACTGACTGCATCCAGAACTCCTGACGGTGCACCTATCGCTGGGTGCAATATATGTCTCACCTTTAATCCAACCCGGCAGGCCTTTGATCTCCGCGAAGCACTTGTGTCCTTTTTTTGATGGCCCTTGCGTTGGCGTCATGACCAGCACTCCGCTTCGCTGTCGAAGGCGGTTCGGTTTTATGTGCCCGCGCTGTCGCTTCCCACTCTAATTGCTTGATCTATTTCGCGAATCACCGCATCGGTGCCCGTCTTATCGACGAAATCCTGAACTGTGCGCAGATATAGTCCTGCGCCCGACATTGATACCAGTGAAACCCGACTGGGGGGAATTTCGTCGGAAACGAAGACCTGGAACGTCAGGGATGAGCCGTTCCATTCGAAGCGCACGAAATCGCACTCCGCATCAATCGTAGATGGTGGGAACCTGTCAGTCCACGCAAGCACATCTTCCACCGCACCATCAAGCCTCTCCCCATCAATCGCAACCTTAGCGATGCCAGACGTGCCCCGACCTAGATCCAGAAAGCAGCGAGCCTGACAATCGGCGGTCCAGCTAAAGACATCCTTCGATCCGCGGGCGTCGATACTCAGGAAGTCGCGCGGGGTTATCTCTAGATGGAAGATTAGGCCGCCTGGGGTCTGAATAAAATGCGTGTCGTGTGGCATGGCGATCTCCGCACTCTCAGACCTATTCGGCATTTCATGCTAGTGAATCAAGCTGACGAATTGTCGCTGAGGAATAGGAAAGATGAGCCGTTCCTTCGGGAGCCCACGGCCAAAGCTCGGCCAGTTCCATGATCTCGCTATGTCGCAACACCTGCATCCCGGCCAGCCTGGTTCGCGGTCTGCAGGCGTCGGACATGCGGCCCCCGGGCCGACGGGAGGGGTGCCGTGACCGTGGCTGAGCAGTCCGATTGGTCGGAGCCCAGGCCTGATCTGTGGTGACGCTCAGCGATCCTGCGACCAAGTTCCGCGAGCCGGCCATCTCCAGCAGCCGCGATCGGACGTACCTGCGACGCACCGGTCACCGTGGCTACGTTCGCCGCATGACCGTATCCAAGCGTCTGCGCTGCGAGATCCTGCGGAGGCACAGCCACACCTGTCGGTACTGCGGCGCGACGGCGCCGGCGGCTGCCCTCTGCGTCGACCATGTCGTGCAGCTCCTGGTGGGACCGACACTCCCGACAACCTGGTCACTAGCTGCGCCCCCTGCAACAGCGGCAAGAGCTCCGCCACGGTCGACGCGGTGCTCGTGGGGAACGTGGCGGAAGACGCTTTGCGCTGGGCTGCGGCGATGAGGCAAGCCGCAGAAAACCTGCTGGAGCAGGAAAAGCCCAAGCTGGAGTACCGGGCAGCGTTCCCTGCCGAATGGGAGCGCTGGGATTATAGCGATGGGGAGGGACGCAAGGCCGTCGCACACTGGTGAAACATCCACGCAGACCAAGACGAGGGTGTCGGGTGCGACTGCGTGCGGCGCTCTGGACTATCCCTGAAGGCCGGCGCGTCCGCGAGCCACTTCGTGAGCCGCGCGTAGCATCTCGCGCTGGTCCTCGTCCAGGCTCTGGGGCCGAGGGGTGTGTGCGCTGATGGCGAAGAAGGAGATAGGCCCGTAGAACGGCCCGTCGTGGCAGTCGAGCAGGCGCAGCATCTCGTCAGCGACTGGGTTGGAACTATCGGATGAAGCTGTGACCAGCTCTGCGACGTAGGCGTGGACGGTGGATGGGGAGGGCAAGAGGATCCGGTCGACGAGACCAGCGCCGGCCGAACCCACCTTGTCCCGCATGCCGTCGACTGGATCGGCATGGAATTCCAGCCCACCTTCCGGGGTGACCAGGGCGTAGGTGATGGTGGGGCCGCTCGGCTCTTGCTTGCGCCCCGCCCGCAAGTCGTCGAGGAAGGACTCCATGCTGCGATCGGTCTCGTTGTCCTGGAGGTCGGCCATATCACCATCGAATTCGGCGGCCTCCACCGGCCGGGCTTCGGTGCGCTGCTTCAGCGTGAGAAAGCGGCTGAGTGCCTCGATCTCCGCATCGTGCCGCTCCAGGAACCGTAGGGCAGTACCCAGAGTCGCTGGGCGTGCCACCCAGTTAGGCAGGTCGTATTCCTCGATGCGGCGGTCGCGTAGGAAACCGATACGTCGACCGACGTTGGTTACGGCGGCAGCCGACACGTTGCCAGGCTTCAGGCCGGGCGTGCGCTGACCCCATGCCACAGATGCGGCCGCAGCGCTCCACGCGATCGCGATGAGCTGCCCGAGCGTGAATCCTTCCCGTAGTGCCCCCAGGAACGTCTCGTAGGCGTCCGGTAGACGATGTTCCGGGATGGGTTCCTCCTGGTAGGTGCGGATCAGCAGGCCGTCGAGGTAGTTCACGGCCATACCTGCCTGGAGTGTGTGCACCTGGTGTCGCAATTCGTCTGCGCGGCTGATCAGCATGCGGCCCAGCAGATCCGTGATCTCGCGACGCGCCGCTGTCTTGCTGCCCAGAGCGGGCGCCAGACGCCACGGGATCTGCGTGATGTACACGGCGCGGACGGTGCCGTCGTCGTTGAACGCGAAATCCCCTGTCGTAGCCGGCAGGGTCGGACAGATCCATCGCTCTTGGTGCAGACTGCGGAAGACCTCCACATCGACCTCCGCAGACGCCGTCAGCGAGTAGTTCAGGCTCTGCAACGGCCCGATCGTCTCGGTGTTCTTCCGCTGCATGATGTCCACCATGGACACCAGCGTCAGCGCGTTCACCATACTCGGATAGCTGCTGGGGAAGTCTCGCCCCTCCTGCTCCTGCAACCACGACGAGGCCGCGTCGACGCGCGCTTGGTTCTGCTGCCGATGCTCTTCCGCAACCCGCTGGGCTTCCTGGGTTTCTTCCTCTGCCGCAGCCGCCTGACAGTCGTGACACGAGCCGCCCGAGACGGTCTCCTCGTTCGGGAAGACGTCTGGTGCCCACTTCCGAGTCGCGACCATGTCCGAACGGCTGTGAATGCTCTTAGGTCCGGCGCAGTCGGGGCAGACGATGGTGAGTAGATCCGCGTGGCAGGACGCCTTCACCGTCCGAAGGACCGCAGTGGTGGGCCCGATCTCAGCGACCTTGTACGCCCAGATTCCGGGTTCGGCGAACGACCAATAGTCCAGGCAGATGGCCTTGTCCTCATCGGACACGTCCGGTTTGAACACCACTTCAAGTAGCGGATGCTCCGTACTCGGGATGAGATGCCGAAGCTGTCGCTGTTGCTTGGCGGTGGTCTGCTTCTGCTGACGATTGCGCCGCCGCTGACGCTTGCCCATGGCGTCCCCTCCCTGGTGGATCGTCAGAATACGGCGGCGAACGACACTAGGAGGCGAAATCCGGCATACCCGACGGCGACCTGGCTGGTCAGCTCGTGCCATGACCGTTCGGCCGGTCAACCCGGCACGTTGTCGGATGCCAGCGCGGCGGGCGACCTTGATCCAGTGCGTCTAGCCTCGTGAATCGCGGACTATTCTCGCCGCCCCTGGGCCGTCCCTGGGCCGTCGGAGGGTGGCCCGTGGTCACCGGCGACGACCAATGACGGCCTCTCAGATGCCGGTTGAGATGGGGCCCGTAGAGGATCCGCCTGGCGGTTTGAGGCAGACATGACTTCCTCCGCAACAAGAAGCAGGAGTGGGAGGAATACCGCAGCGAGGTCACGGCCTTCGAACTCCGCAAGAACCTCCCGGTGCTGTAGCCGCAGGTCACAGCCCTTAGGGGCACGCTCCACCCTCCGGGCCGATGGTCACCGACCGCCGGCCCGGAGTGCGGGACCGCTTCCGGTGCGCTCGTATGATCATGGAACTCGTTGCCTGGTGTGAGAGGTAGTCATCGGTTCCATGGACAGCTCAGCGATCGAGCACGCGCAGCGGGTAGCGGCGCAGGTCACGGCCGAGGCCGGGGGTGATGAGTGGAAGAAGCATCACCACATGACTTTGACCTTCTTCCTGGCAGGCGCCCGGTCGGCGCACGAGGAGGAGCAGCGGGCCCGGCAGTTGGACGACTGGAGGGAGCAGCTCCTCTCCAGCCTTGCCGCGGACGCCTACGCAGAGGTTGCCGAACTCCAGGAGCAGCTCCTGGGCTGGATCCTGGCGGAGCTTCGGCAACGTGAGAGTGCCCTGGACTCGCTGCTGAGGGCGTACTCCCCGCCCAAGCCGGCGCGCGAACCGCGTTCGCTCTTCCCCATGCCGGCGTCGGAGGTCCACGGAGACGGCGCCGCGTTCTACTTCTCCGACGTCTTCGACTTCGTCACCGGCTACCTCGCGAGCACCATCCGCCGGCCCCTGGACGGCACCTCCGCCACCTGGTGCCCACGCTGGTGGGACCACCCCGAAGCGGGGGCCCGGCTGGCCTCGCTCTGGCTGGCCTGGGAGCATCTGCGTCATGACCCGTGGCTGGGCATGACCACGTGGTGGATCCAGCATGCCGACCCGCACCTGCGGGTGCTGATGGACCCTCAGCAGGGCCCGTTCGCCGCCTGCTCGCCCGAGGGCCACACCCAGACCCCCTTCGAACCGCTCCCTGTGGACCCGTACGACCCGTCCTAGCAGCCTCTGCGGCCGGCGTACGGGCGTCAGTGGACCGCGCGGTGCCAGGTTGGGGTTGTGGGGGTGTGGGGGGTTGTCGTGGTGTGGAGTTCGGCGTCCAGGCCCAGGACGGCCGTCGTCGTGGTGCCGGTGGGTTCGAGGACGGCCGAGGGGGCGCCTGCGAAGAGCATGCGGGATTCCACCCACGCAGGGGGGCCGCCGAGGCCCGTGGTGCTGATGGTGCCGTTCTCGCCGCGGCCCGCGACGAGGCGGCCCGCGGCGCCGACCGCGCCGTAGCCGGCCCGGCCGCCCGCCTCGGCGACGCTGGAGACCTGGGGCCTGGCCGTCGGGCCCGCCGTGACCAGGGCGGTGCGTACGACGCCGGAGTCCGGGCGGCGGAAGTACAGGCGGACGCCCGCGCCGTCCGGGGAGGCGGAGAGGGGGACCGTCGTGGCGGGCAGGCCCGTCGGCGAGGGGCCTGCCAGTGCCGAGCCCGGGGCGGGCTGGGTCCAGGCCAGGACCGACTTGGTGGTGGTGGCGTACACGTGGCGCCGCCCGGCGGCGTCGACCGCCGTCACCGGGTCGCCCTGCAGGTCCTCGCCGCCCAGCCGCTGCCAGGGGGAGAAGCCGCCGTCCGGCAGCTGGACCGTGGCGCGCAGCGTGCGGCGGGAGTCGCGGAGGTAGACGGTGAGGAGGCCCTGGGCGTCCACGGCTGCTGCCGGGGCGCTGATCGCCGAGGTGCCCTCCTGGTCGGTCCGTTCGGGGGTGCCGAGCGACTGCCACGGCCCGAACGGCCCGTCGGGCGCGGACTGGACGGCGTACACGACGTCGCGCCGGTAGCCGCTGGGCACGGAGCCGAAGTCGGTGCGGGTGGCGAGGACGGCGATGCGCCCGTCGGGGAGGCGGGCGGTGGCCGCGCCCGGGTCGATGCCCGTGCCCGGGAGGAGGACCGGGCCCGCCCAGTCGCCGCCGGGACCCCGCGTCCAGTACGCCATCTGGCCGTCGAGCGCGGCGAACGCCCAGAGGCGGCCGGGCGTTCCCTGCGTCAGCCAGGAGGTGCTGTCGGCGCGGGTGTAGCGCAGCGACTGGGCCCAGTTGCGCCCGGTCGGGTTGCCCGCGACCTTGCGGTCGCCGCACCCCGAGGGGCTGCCGCAGTGGTCCTGGTGGTCCTGCCAGGCGTAGGTCCGCAGGTAGCCGGTCTTCGTCTCGGCCGTCTGCGGGTCCAGCGAGTGGGGGAGGGTGCTGTTGTGGTAGCCGAGGTAGCTCTGCACCGAGAAGCGGGGCCGGCGCTGGACCCGGGCGGCGTAGGCGGCGGTGGCGGCCTGCACGAAGCGCGCCCCGTACATGTGGTCCTGGTGGTCGGTGTACCGGCCGTTGTCCCCGTACCGGTTCGGCGTCGGGTCCTGCATCCGTATCGTCGTCGGCCGGTACCGCTCCAGGACTCCTGCTATCGACTGGACGAGCTGGTCCTTCGTGTACGAGAACGGCTGCTTGACCGGGGTGCCGGAGGTCAGCTGGGCGTCCAGCGCGGTTATCCGGCCGTCCCACAGGCCGCGCAGGCTCTCGGGGTTGTCCCCGCCGGTGCTGCGGGCCTCGCGCAGCATCAGCCACACCAGGTTGACCTGCGGCTTCGCTATGAGGACGTCGAGCTCGGCCCGGCCGCCGCCCTCGGTGGGTATGACCGTGCGCTTCCACGCGCTGGTGCGGTCGCCGGTGGCCATCTGGGCGTACGCGGAGCGGATGCCGTTCTGCCGGGCCTCCGCGTAGTGGGTGCGGTCGGCGGGCTGCTCGGGGTCCTTGGCGGCGCCGCCGCCGGCCTCGTTGCGGCCGTCGGACTCGCCGGAGGTGAGGTACGCGGTGGTGACCTGGGTGCCGGCCAGCAGGGAACGGCTGAGGTCCGGGTTCATGAAGAAGAGGTCGTCGTCGGGGTGCGCGACGACCTGGACGACCGAGCCGGCGGTGACGCTCGCGGGCAGGACGGCGGCCGGACCCTTCTCCTGGGTGGCCTCGGCCGAGGTCTGTTGCCCGGTGGCCACGGAGAGCACGCCGGTGGCGCCGGCTGTCAGCACGGTGAGCAGGGCCGCGAAGCGGCGACGGGTCACGGGCATCGGGTCACGCCTTGGGTTCGTTCCGGGCGGAGAAACCGCTGAGCAGTCAGAGAGAGGCCAAAACGGGGAACTTGGTTCACCGATTCGGCCGATGACTGCCACTTTCCGAAAGTGACCGGATGTGACGGTGTCTTATAGGGTTTTGATCCCTCTATGCGAACGAGATGTGGAGGCGCTTCGTCCGCCTCTGGCCCCTTTCCGCAGCCCTTCTCCAGGCCCCTCTCCGCAGCCCCTCTTCACGGTCCCCCTCCACGGTCCCTTTCCGTGGGGCCTTTCTACGGGGTCGTGTTGCGCGGCCCCACCGGCTGCCACGGCGCCAGGTACGCGTCCGGCGCATCGGCCGAGGAGGTCACGTACAGCCGCGCGTCGAGCCCCACCACCGCCAGGCTGACCATGCTCTTCCCGGTCATCACGGAGGAGGGCGCGCCGACGAACATCAGCGGGGACCGCTCCCACGGCCGGCCCGGGCCGACCTCGGAGCCCAACTGCCCGCCCGCCGAGCGGCCCGCCAGCACGTGACCGCTCGCCGTCACCGAGCCGAAGCCCCGGAGCCCGCCGAGGTCGGTCATGTTGTTCAGCTTCAGCCCGCCGTCGCCCGTCATCAGGGCCGTACGGACGTTGCCCGACCCGGGCTTGCGGAACCACAGCCGCACCCCGCCCTCGCGCCCCTCCGCGGTCAGCGGGAGCGTGGTGTCCGGCAGCCCCGTGGGCGTGACCGGGCCCAGCGGGGCGCCCGGCTTCGGCTGCACCCAGCCCACCACGGTCTTCGAGGTGGCGGAGAACACCATGCGCCGCCCGGCGCCGTCGGTCGCCGTGGCGGGGGTGCCGTGCAGATCGGCGCCGCCGTACTTCTCCCAGGGCCCCCAACTGCCGTCCGCCTGCTGCACCCGGCCGCGCAAGGTGTACGAACCGTCGCGGACGTACGCCGCCGGCTGCCCGGTGCCGTCGACCGAGACGGCCGGGGAGCTGATGTCGGAGGTCCAGTTCTCGTCCGCGGTCTCGGGGGTGCCGAGCGACTGCCACTCCCCGAACTCCTCGGCCCCCGGCCCCTTCTGAACGATGTGGACGACCTCGCGCTTGTAGTCGGTGGGCTTCGCGCCGAAGGAGGTACGGGTGCCGAAGACCGCTATCCGGCCGTCCTTGAGGGTGACGGTGCTGACGCCCGGGTCCATGCCGGTTCCGGGCAGCAGGTCGGGTCCCTTCCAGCGGCCGACCAGACCGGGCCGGTGCCAGACGGCGACCTGCCCGTCGAGCACCTTGAAGGCCCACAGCCCGTGCTCCTTGTCGGAGGTCAGCCAGGTGGTGCTGTTGCCGCGCGCGTAGTTGATGGAGTCCGACCACCGGTTGCCGGCCGGATGGTCGGCGACTTTGAGGTCGCCGCAGCCCGCGTCGCTGCCGCAGTGGTTCTGCCGGTCGAGCCAGGCGTACGTGTCCAGGATGTCCAGCTTCTCCTTGGCCTCGTCCGGGTCCAGGGCGCTGGGGAGGGAGCCGTTGAAGTAGCCGAGGTAGTTCTGCACCGCGAAGTGCGGGCGGTCCCCGACGTCCTTCGCATAGGCGGCGGTGGCCAGTTGCACGAAGCGGGCGCCGTAGAAGTGGTCCTGGTGGTCGGTGTACCGCTTGGTGTCGGGGAACCGGCCGGGGGTCGGGTCCTGGGAGCGGACGGTGGTCGGCTTGTACTGCTCCAGCACGCCGACGAGGGTCTGGACGACCTGGTCCTTCGAGTACGAGAACTTCTGCTTGACCGGGGATCCGGAGGCGAGCATCGAATCCAGGCGGGCGACCTTGCCGTCCCACAGGCCGTGCAGGCTCTCCGGGACGTCGGCGAAGACGTTGCCGGCCTCGCGGAGCTGCAGCCAGACCAGGTTGACCTCGGGCTTGGCGACGAGGACGTCGACCTCGGCGTGGCCGCCGCCCTTCGTCGGGACGACGCTGCGCTTCCAGGCGCTGCTGCGGTCGCCGGTGGCCATCTTGGCGTAGGCGGCGCGGATACCGTTCTGGCGGGCCTCGGCGTAGGCGGCCTTGTCGGGGGCGGTGGTGGCCTCTTTGGCGGCGCCCGCGTTGATGCCGTCCGCCTCGCCGGAGGTGAGGTAGACCGAGGTCACGGGGTGACCGGTGGATATGGAGTAACGGAGGTCCGGATTCATGAAGTACAGGTCGTCGTCGGGGTGCGCGACGATCTGCAGCACCCGGCCGGGGTCCGGCGCGTCGGCGGCGGCCGCGGGGGCGGAGACCGCGCTGTCGGGGTCGGTGGGGGAGGCGAGGCCGTCGAGGGCCTCGTTGCCGCGGAGCACGAGCATGCTGAAGGCGGCGGTGGCGGCGCAGAAGGCGACGGTCTTGACCAGGCGGGCCATGCGGTGGCGGGGGTGGGGCCGTGCTGCGCGGCCGCCCGCCGCCTCGGGCCCGGGCCCGTCTCCGTAGCCGTCGCCGGAGCCGTCCTTGCCGCCGGTGCGGCGGCGGGCGCGTGGGGTCTGCGGCGCGGCGGGGGCCTTCGCGCGGCCGCGCCGGCCGCCGCCACCGGTACCTTCGGCCTCAGGGGCCGGCCGCGCGGCGGCCGGGCCCTCGGCCTCCAGAACCTCGTCCTCCGGGGCCCCAGGAGCCTCCCGAGCCTCGGGAGCCTCCTGGGCCGCATCGGGCCGGCCGGCCTGGCGAGTCGGGGTTCCGTGCGGGACTTGCTGTTGCCGGTGCGCCGGGGCCTGCTCGGCCCGGGGAGAGGAGTAGGCGTGCGGGGTCGGCTCCGCCTCATGGTGCAGGCG
>NZ_JARAYQ010000076.1:0-33490 GCF_033794505.1 Streptomyces sp. MB09-01
GGGTGGAGGGGTAGGCGTCAATGGCGTCGGCCATCCAGGTGGTGGAGGCGTCCAGGGTGCCACCGATGAAGAGGGAGGGCTGCTTGATCGGGGCTCCGCGGTGGGGGGCGAGGTCCTCCCAGTCACGGTCCATGTTGCGGTAGCGGTTGAGGGCGCCGGTCAGGCCGGTGCGCTCGAACTCCGCCGCGTAGACGCCGAGGTCGTCCTCGCTCAGCCAGGCGGGGAGCTTGCCTGCGGGGAAGCGGTCGCGCAGCTGGCCGCCGGGGGCGACGAAGTGCGGGTCGGGCTCGCCCTGGGCGGGCATGGTGTCGGCGGACAGCGCCGCGTAGAAGCCTGCGAGCCAGCCCCGGACATCGGGCTCGATCTCCGCCTCGGCGCGGCCGGGCTCCTGGAAGTAGGAGACGTAGAACTCCTGCTCAGGGCCGCCCATCTGGCCGAAGATGTCGGTGGGGCGGGGGCCGCCCGGCGGGGCGTAGGGGACGCTCAGCAGGCCGACGGCGCGGAAGACCTCCGGGTGGAGCAGGGCGGAGGCGGCGGCGATGTTGGATCCCCAGTCGTGGCCGACGACCACCGCGCTCTCCTCGCCGAGGGCGCGCACCGCGGCGACGTTGTCCTCCACCAGGTCGAGCATCCGGTAGGCGGCGGTCGCGGCCGGCTTGGAGGAGCGGCCGTAGCCGCGCACGTCGATCGCCACCGCCCGATAGCCGGCGGCGGCGAGGGCCGGGAGCTGGCGGCGCCAGGAGTACCAGGACTCGGGGAAGCCGTGCACGAGCAGGACCAGCGGGCCGGTGCCCTGCTCGACCAGGTGCAGGCGCCAGGCCGGGGTCTCGATGGTGCGGTGGCGGGGCTGGGCGGTCGGCTCGGGCTGCATGGCTTCTCCTCGTTTCGCGTGCGGAGGCGGGTACCCGTCGATCATGCGGCGCCCCGGCCGCCCGACGCGATCGGCGTTGCCATTCTGGCAAGCTCGCAGGACAGGGCGGTGGAGTGGTGCGTATGGAAGGAGCGGGAACGGTGACAGGCGACGACCTGGACGGCACGCTGGCGGCGATGGGGCCCAGGCTGCGGGCCGCGCGCGAGCAGCACGGCGCCACACTCGCCGATATCAGCTGTGCGACGGGCATCTCGCCGAGCACGCTGTCGCGGATCGAGACCGGCCGGCGCAGGCCCACCCTGGAGGTGGTGCTGCAGCTGGCGAAGGAGTACGGCGTCTCCCTGGACGAGCTGGCCGGCACCGCGCCCGCCCCGGTGGCCGGGCCGCGCACCGTGGCGCCGCTGAGCTTCGGCGACGACAAGGCGGTGCTGCCGCTCACCCGGTATGTCGGCGGCTTGCACGCCCACAAGCACGTACTGCCCTCCGTCGAGGATCCGCCCGCGCGGCCCGGGCAGGTGTCCCACGAGGGCTACGAGTGGCTGTGCGTCCTGTACGGGCGGCTGTGGCTCGCGCTGGGCAAGCAGGATCTCGTCCTGGCTGCCGGGGACGTCGCCGAGTTCGACACCCGCACCCCGCACGGGGTGGCGAACGCCGGCCCCGGTGGGCCGGTCGAGTACCTGATCTTGTTCGGGCCGCAGGGCGAACGACTGCGGCCGCGGACCAAGCCGGCCTCCGGTCGCGGGACCCGGTAGCCCGCAGCCCCCGTGACAGATCCAGACCCGGTGCCGCTCAGCGTCGCGCACGGCCGCAGTCCACCAGGCCAGCAGGCCACCAGGCGTCCTCGGCAGCCCCTGCCCCAGACGTTGACCTGGGAGCCGGCCGCAGGACTGGAATGACCTCCAGCACTGCAGGACTGGGTCAGCGCGCACTGGTCGACGCTGGCGGACCGCCCGGCGACTTTGCCGGCGAGCGGGGCGCGACTGGTCCGACCGCCGGCTCCTCCCCGGCGAGAAGACCCTCCATCCCGCCGGAGGGCACTCGTGCTTCTCCGCCACGTCGAAGTCTTCGTAGGTGGAGTCCTAGGGGCAGCTGGCGATCTGGCCGTCACCGACCGCTTGCGCCGTGCAGCCTTGGGGGCGTCAGCGAACGCGGCGCTGAGGTTGCCCTTGACGGTGGCAGTGTTGTTGCTGCCATTCCCGGCAAAGGCGCCACTGAGGTCGCCGTCGACGGTGGCCGTATTCCGGTCCCCTTGCGCGGCCTGAGCGCAGCTGGAGTCGCCGTCCACGGTGGCGGTGTTGCGGTTGCCGATGCCTGCGGCGGCTTCGCTGTTGTCGCCGTCCACCGTGGCCGTGTTGCTGTCGCCGCGGCCCGCGAACCCCGCGGAATTTTCTGTCGCGGCAGAGGAGGGCGAAGCGACACGTGGACCGGGCCGGACAGAACCTCCGGATAGAGCAGCCTCACTCGGCCTGCCCCGGGCCGCAGTCCTGTGGGGCAGCTGCTCGTGCGGCTGGCGGGGCATGGCCGGGTACCCGCCCGACTGGACCACGCTCACCGACGACAAGCC
The DNA here is from genome assembly GCF_033794505.1 of Streptomyces sp. MB09-01. Taxonomy (NCBI): domain Bacteria; kingdom Bacillati; phylum Actinomycetota; class Actinomycetes; order Kitasatosporales; family Streptomycetaceae; genus Streptomyces; species Streptomyces sp. MB09-01. The sequence continues at coordinate 2,436 of NZ_JARAYQ010000076.1, forward strand.
CCCTCTACGAGGCGGGCATCGACTTGTCCGGGTTGATCGCGGACTACGACGCGCACCTGTCGGTGATCCGGGACGGGGCCGTCCGCGACGTTCGCGTCCAGCGGCAGGACCACCGCGTCCGCCACCGACGGGAACGACAGATCCTTCGGCCGAACCGTAAGGTCATCCACGGCCTCGGCCTGGCAGCCCAACCACCTGACCGGAGAGCCCTTTTCGGGCAACCTGGAAGACCCGTCCCGCCACCGACGCCGCCACTCAATGTGGCTAGACCACAGAACGGGAGCCAGAACCGATCGACGTGAACGAAGCCGGGTGTTTCCGGACAACGGCATGTGGTGGGTGGGGGCGCGGGCGAGGGGTGGTTCTTACACTCGCCCGGTGGATTCGATGAGATGTACGTACTGCGGTGGCGTCGGCCTGGAGCCGGGTTTCGTCGAGGACGCGGGCGAGGGGGCCTGGGGGTACGCCCGCTGGATCGCCGGCCCGCTGGAACGGGGGCTGTTCGGGGGTGCCAAACGGCTGGGGCGGCCCCGGCGCCGTATTGAGGCGTACCGCTGCCCGCACTGCTCTCACCTGGAGCTCTTCGCAACCGAAGCCGTCTGAGGGCCAGGGCGCAGGCGGCCGCGGTCCGAGCGGGTCGCGCGCGGCGCCCGTACATGCGCCCGCGCGCCTCCGCACGCCCCTCGCGGGAGGGATGACCGCGTGCCCGCGCGCCAGGACCATGACCGTCACCACCCCAGTCCGGAGCGACTCAACGGTCACGGGAACGATGGGACGACGCTGGCTGGTCACAGGGCCCGGCGGTCACGGAGCCGGTCAAGGAAGTCGGCGTCTCGGGCCAGGGCAGCGGCTTGGCGGACGGTGCGCTGCAGGGACTCCCGGGCCGTCTCAGTGAGGCCTCGGCGTGTGGCCTTCTCCGCCTCGCCGGTGACCGGGCGCCGGCCCGCGGTGCGGTCCAGGGGTGACATCTCCGTGAGGCCCCAGCGGGCCTCGAACTGCTACGCCGTGGTGTGGGTGCGGCGTGCCAAGCGGGTTGGGGCCGTCGCTCCCTGCTCAGAGGCGGGCCGCGCGTCGCAGGAGCAGATTGCGCTCCGGCTCGTTGCGCGTCAGCGAGGCCGCGCGCTCGAACTCCGCCCGGGCCTCCTGCGGCCGGCCGAGCCGCTCCAGCAGGTCGCCCCGTACGGACGGCAGCAAGTGGTAGGTGCGCAGGGCCGGTTCCCGCGCCAGGGCGTCGACCAGCGGCAGGGCCGCCTCCGGCCCCTCGGCCATCGAGACCGCGACGGCCCGGTTCAGCTCCACCACCGGCGAGGGGATCAGCTGCACGAGCCGCGCGTAGAGCGCGGCGATCCGCGGCCAGTCCGTGTCCTCGTAGCGGACGGCCGCCGCGTGGCAGCCGGCGATGGCGGCCTGGACGGAGTACGGGCCGTTCCCGGCCTGACCCAGGGCCCGGGCGCCGCGGGCGATGAGCATGCGGTTCCACCGGGCCCGGTTCTGGTCGGCGAGCAGGACCGCTTCCCCGTCGGGGCCGGTGCGGGTGGCGATCCGGGACGCCTGGAACTCCAGCAGCGCGGCGAGGCCGTGCACCTCGGGTTCCTTGGGCATCAGGCCGGCCAGGACGCGCGCCAGGCGCAGGGCGTCCTCGCAGAGGGCGGGGCGGACGAGGTCGTCCCCGGCGGTGGCCGAGTAGCCCTCGTTGAAGATGAGGTAGATGACCTCCAGGACCGAGGAGAGCCGTGCCTCGCGCTCGGCGCCGGAGGGGGCCTCGAAGGGCACCCCGGCCTTGGCCAGGGTGCGCTTCGCCCGGACGATGCGCTGGGCGACGGCGGGCTCGGAGGCGAGGAAGGCGCGGGCGATCTCCTGGGTCGTCAGCCCGCCCATCAGGCGCAGGGTGAGCGCGATCCGGGCATCGGTGGCCAGGACGGGGTGACAGGAGGTGAAGATCAGGCGCAGCAGGTCGTCGTCGATGTCATCGGGGTCCGCCGGTTCGGCGGGGGGCGGCGAGGCCTCCAGGGTCCGGCCGACCTCGGCGAGCTTGCGCGCGTAGGTCTCCTTGCGGCGGACGAGGTCGATGGCGCGGTGCTTGGCGGTGGCCGTCAGCCAGGCACCCGGCCGGTCCGGGACGCCGGACTCCGGCCACTGTTCGAGCGCGGCGACCAGGGCGTCCTGGGCGATCTCCTCGGCGATCCCGACGTCCCGCACGATCCGGGCGACGCCGGCGATGATCCGCGCGGACTCGATCCTGAACACCGCTTCGACCGCTTGGGCCGCACTCACTGCCGTCACGGCCACCCATCAGAGCAGCCGTGACGAGGCAGGGCAAACGCGGCGCGGACGCCCCGGGATCACATCTCCTCGATCTCCCGGACCTCGGCACCGACGTTCCACTCGGCCGGGTGGATCTCGAGGAACCGCTTGGTCCACTCGAGGGCCTCGGCCTTGTCCTTGCACTGGATGAGGGAGTAGCCGCCGACGACCTCCTTGGTCTCGGTGAAGGGGCCGTCGGTGTAGCTGATCTTCCCGCCGGACCAGTTGACCCGGGTTCCCTCGGGGGTGCGGAGCAGCCCGGCCGTGTCGAGCATGACCCCGGCCTTGTTGATCTCCTCCATGTAGGCGCCCATGTTCTGCAGGAACTCGGGCGGGAACTCGGTGTCGGTGGTGAGCTCCTGCTCATTGATGCGGATCATCGTCAGGAAGCGCGGCATGGTGACTCCTCGGTCGGAGGGCGGGGACGTTCCCCGCCTCTCACCCCTGCGTCGAACGGGAGACGCCCGGATCGACAGCCTCCGGGAAATTCTTCGAAGATTTTCCGCGCACGGCCACCGGACGTCAGCGGCTGTCACCCGTCCAGTCCCAGTGGCGCGGGTCCGCCGCGCGGCGGCGGTAGTGGGCGCGGCCGCCCGCCCCGTAGCGCCCTATCTCGGTGGGGAGCCTGGCCTCCTCGGCGAGCTGGGGCGCGCTCCAGCCGGTGATGTCCAGGAGGAGCCCGTCGAGGGGCCCGCCGACCAGTTCGCCGTAGACGTGGCCGGGGCGCGGGCCGGGGTCGGGGTCGTCGTGGTCGGCGCCGTAGACCCGGCGCCGGAGCATCCTGTCGTCCATGCTGCTCAGCTTCACAGGCGCCACTGACATTGCGGCGATGATGGGGACCGCCCTCCCGATCGCGGGGGCGTACGAGCAAGGAGCGACACGCATGGCACGTCGGGTGCACCAGCCACTGGAGGACCAGGAGTTCGACTTCATCCTGTCGATGACGAACGGGCCCGTTCTCGCCTACTTCTGCGGCACCTGGCCGAAGGCCGTCGAGGCCTGCCGCGCGATGGACGCGGTCGTCGGCGAACTGACCGAGGAGTACGGGACGCGGTTCACGGCCGTCCGCACCGACATGACGCGGTGTCCCGGGCCGACGAGGCGCTACGGGGTGACCGGAGCGCCGACGGCCGTGCTCATCAAGGACGGCGGGGCGGTCGCGAGCCAGGCCGGGCCGATGACGCGTGAGGAGTTCCGGGCCTTCCTGGACGCCGGCCTCTGAGGCTCAGAGCAGGGTGAGGGCCCGCCGCTCCAGCTCCAGGGAGCGGTCCACCAGGGCGGCGCACTCGTCGAACAGGGCGCGCCGCCCCGCCGCGTCCGCCTCCGGGTCGGCGGTGCGGGCCAGCCCCGCGAGCCGGGACCAGCAACCGCCGGAGTCGCGGAAGAGGGCGGCCGCCCCGGGCCGCCCGGCGAGGTCGAGGAAGTCCGCGTACAGCGGCCGGGTGGCGCCGGGGGCGGTCCACTCCTCCTCCAGGCAGGCGTACAAGCGGCGGGTTCCCGCGAGGAAGGCCTCCGGGGTGCCGAAGCGGCGCTCCCAGCCGGCCTTCGTGCGGGTGTCGCGCAGCTGGGCGGCGAGCTTCCCCATCCCGGAGAAGCCGAAGTTGACGTCGAACTTGGTGCCCAGGACCGGACCGGTGAGCCGGGCGGCGGTGGCCGCCACGGCCCCCTCGACGTCGGGGGCTCCGGTCGCGGGGCCGGTGGGCACGATCATCCGGTGGCGGCCCGTGCGGTGCCCGGACCAGGCCGCGCCGAACTCGGCCTCCGCGACCGCGTGCGGGGAGCCCGCGCCGTCGTCGACGTACAGGGTCCCGGCGTCGTATCCGGCGAGGAGCACGGTGTACGGGTCCGCACCCGCCATCTCGTCGGCGTCCCCGGTGGCCGTGTGCCAGGGCAGCCCGGACCGGTTCACGGTGCAGAACACCGGCCGTCCCCCGTCGAGGGCGGCGTACACCCGGTCCCAGCGGGGTTTCGCGCTCCGGAACACCTCGTACGGAATGCGGAGGCGGTCCAGGGCCGACTCCACCCAGGGGTCGGGATGGGCCTGCGCCACGATCGTGAGCAGGGGCGGGCGGCCCGCGTACTCGAAGACGAAGTACATGAAGCCGACTCCCCCGGCCAGGCCCGCCACCAGCGCCTCGTCGTGGGTGCTGCCGAGGGCGTGCCGGACGAGGGTGCTTTCGCGGTGGCGTCCGGTGCCGAAGTCCTCGTGGAGAAGGGTCACCCGACCAGCCTAGGCGCGGGGTACGACGACGGGCCGGAGCGGACTTCCTGTACAGTTGTCCAGGAAATGGGGACCCCGTTCCCTCACCTCCAGTCCCCCGAGAAGTGGAGGCGGCCATGCACACGGTCGCTCAGATCCTGATCGGCCTCGTGGCCGCGCTGCACGTGTACTTCCTGGTCCTGGAGATGTTCCTGTGGGAGCGCCCGCCCGGCCGCGCACTGTCCGGCTTCGACGCCGGCGCCGCCCGACTCACCGCGCCGCTCGCCGCCAACCAGGGCCTCTACAACGGCTTCCTGGCCGCCGGCCTGATCTGGTCGCTCGTCATCGACTCGCTCGCCACGCAGGTCTTCTTCCTCGTCTGCGTGATCGTCGCCGGGGCGTACGGGGCCGCGACCGCCAACCGCCGGATCCTCGTCGCCCAGGCCCTGCCCGGCGCCCTCGCCCTCGGCGCGGCGCTGCTGGCCGCGTGAGCCCGGAGGACCCGCGTACGGGCGACCCGCGCACGGCCCGGACGAAGGGGCGGCTGCGCGAGAGCCTGCTCGCGGAGTGCGCCACCGCACCGCTCGCCGAGGTCAGCGTCTCGGCGGTGGTCCGCCGGGCCGGGGTCGGCCGCGCCACGTTCTACCTGCACTACGAGGACCTCACCGCCCTGGCCGTCGACGCGTGCGCCGACGTGGTGCACGCGGCGGTCGACGCCCTGCACGCCTGGCAGACCGGCCCCGCCGCGCTCCCCCCGGCCCGGCCCCCGGCGGCGCTGGCCGTCTTCCTCGCGGGCGCGGCCGCCCGGGCGCAGCTCTACCGCACCCTGCTCCTGCCGGGCGGCGGCGGTCCGCTCGGCGACCGCCTCCACCGGGAGCTGCGCGAACGCGCCCGCGCCGAGCGCGCGGCCGCGGGAGCCCCGCACCCGGACCTGGTCGCCTCGGCGGTGGCCGCCGCCTTCACCGGCGTCCTCGCGGACTGGCTGCACGGCGCCGTCCCGGCCGACCCGCCCGCCCTGGCGGACCACCTCTGGCGTCTGCTCCTGGCCCTCCACCGGGCCGGGTAGCCGCACGGTCCGGCCCCGGACGCGCGAGGGCCCCGCCGGGGACCGGCGGGGCCCTCCTCACGGGCGTGGCTCGTGAAGCGGCACTACGAGAGGGGAACCACCTGCTCTGCCTGCGGGCCCTTGGGACCCTGGGTGACGTCGTACTCGACCTTCTGGTTCTCTTCCAGCGACTTGAAACCGGTGGTCGCGATCGCGGAGAAGTGCACGAACACGTCGGGGCCGCCGTCGTCCTGCTGGATGAAGCCGAACCCCTTCTCCGAGTTGAACCACTTCACGATGCCTGTTGCCATCTGGCTGATCCTTCTCAACGTTCCACTGCGGGCCGCATATGCGGCCGTCTCGATCCTGCCCAACGGTCCACGACAGCACACGCTGGACGCGGCCAACCGGGGCGCGGCGCGCATTCGAACTTCTGGTCGCCTTGTCCGTGAAAAGGGGGAACAGCTCCTTCCGGAGGCCTTCCGGAAGCCCTTCGAGAGGGGACGAACCTGGGCGGGTTCGCTACGTTCACGGTGCCGGACCGGGTGACCGGCACGGCGGCGGACGAAGCGCCCGGCCGGGCGACGACCACGGCCTGGCGGCGCGACGGGATCTTCCAGGTCTCGGCGGACGCCGGACAGCGGGCACGGACTCGGGAGGCGCTGGCGGCGAGCAGGGGCCCTGCTGTCGCCCCCGCACAAGGTGGGGCTCGCGGACCGGGAGCGCCACACGCCGGCCCGTTTCCACGGGCCGCGGTTCGACGCCCGGGTCCGGCCGCTGCGGCCGGACCCGGGGGACGACACGGAGATCCACTACGGGGAGTTTCACCTGCATGGTCATGCACTGCTGTCCGCAGCGGGCAACGGCACGGCGGATCGGGGCCGAGGGGCTGCTGCTGCGGCTCGGCGCGGTCCGCCGACCCGGCAGCCCAGGCAGTCGGCGTGCCCGGCGTGGGCCCCGGCGTCGCGGGTGCGCCAGTCCCAGTCGGCCTCCGGCCGGGGGCCGCTCGCCTTGCCCCATCCGGCGAGGTGCAGCAGCCAGGTGACGATGCCGGCCGCGGCGACGACGCCGAGGCCGAGCCAGATCCCGGGGGTCCAGGCCGCGCACACGGCGACGCCCGCTCCGGCGAAGCCCAGCAGGGCCAGGGTGGTGCCGGTCCAGCCGGCCACCGTGTGGCCGAGGTCGACGTGGCCGTGCGCGCTCATGATTCTCCCTGGTCGAACGGTCGGCAGTAGGCTCGGAGAGAGGATTCGTTTATCTCACGAGCTAAGTAACTTAGATGCTAAGGAGTATCAGCGTGGAGGGCAAGCCCCGCCCCCCGGCCACGGCCGCGGAGGCGATGTCGCGCATGGACCAGTACGTCGCCCTGGGCATCGTCGGCCAGCAGGAGGTGGCGCAGCGGCTCGGGCTCAACGTCACCGACCTGACCTGTCTGGGCCACATCCTGGGGGCCGGGGAGACCCCGCTGGCCGCCGGCGACCTCGCCGAGCTGGTGGACCTCACGACCGGCGCCGTAACCGGGGTCCTGAACCGCCTCGAACGGGCCGGGTACGCACGGCGCCGGCCGGACCCGTCCGACCGGCGCCGGGTACGGGTGGTGGCCGAGCCCGAGGCGGCGGCCCGGGTCGTCGCCGTCTACCAGCCGTTCTACGACCGGCTGGGCGCCCTGTTCGCCGACTACACCCCCGACGAGGTCGCCGTGATCGCCGACTGGTTCGAGCGCGCCGCGGTCGAGGTCCGCACCCACTGTGCACAGGTGCGCTCCGGGGAGCTGGACACCGGGGAGGCTTAGCCCCCGCTGGTACCATGGATGGTTGACCATCTGCTTCTCATCTGCTTCTTGCTTCGAAAGGTCCTGCATGAGGAACCCGTCAGTTCACGGACGCTTCGGTGTGAAGGGCGGTGCCAAGGCCGGGGCCAAGACCGGCGGCAAGACCCCCCGGAGCATCGGGCCGCAGGGCGAGTTCACGATGCACGAGCCGAAGGTGCCGGGGCTGGCGCCGGTGGCGTCGTTCTCGGAGCTCGACCTGCCCCTTGAGCTGGTGACGACCATGGCCTCCCTGGAGGTCAGGGAGCCGTTCCCCATCCAGGCCGCGACGCTGCCGAACGCGCTGGCCGGCCGCGACGTCCTCGGCCGCGCGCAGACCGGCTCCGGCAAGACCCTGGCCTTCGGCCTGGCGCTGCTGGCGCGTACGGCGGGGCAGCAGGCGGACCCGAAGCGCCCGCTCGCGCTGGTCCTCGTACCGACGCGCGAGCTGGCGCAGCAGGTGACCGAGGCGCTGGAGCCGTACGCGGCGGCCCTGAAGCTGCGGATGGTCACCGTGGTGGGCGGGCTGTCCATCGGCCGGCAGGTGAGCGCGCTGCGCACCGGCGCCGAGGTCGTGGTGGCCACCCCCGGCCGCCTCAGCGACCTCGTCGGGCGGCGGGACGTGCACCTGGAGCGGGTGAAGATCACCGTGCTCGACGAGGCCGACCAGATGTGCGACATGGGCTTCATGCCGCAGGTCACCGAGATCATGGACCAGGTGCACCACGCGGGGCAGCGGATGCTGTTCTCGGCGACGCTGGACCGCAACGTCGACCAGCTGGTGCGCGGCTACCTGAAGGATCCGGTCGCGCACTCCGTCGACCCGCAGGCGGGCGCGGTGACCACCATGGACCACCACGTGCTGCACATCCACGCGGCCGACAAGATCTCGGCGGCGACCGAGATCGCGGCCCGCGACAACCGGGTGCTGATGTTCCTCGACACCAAGCACGGGGTCGACCAGTTCGTGAAGCACCTGCGGGCCATGGGCGTACGGGCGGAGGGGCTGCACAGCGGCAAGTCGCAGCCGCAGCGCACGCGGACGCTGGCCCAGTTCAAGACCGGGGCCGTCACCGTCCTGGTCGCCACCAACGTCGCGGCACGCGGCATCCACATCGACGACCTCGACCTCGTGGTCAACGTGGACCCGCCCGCCGACCACAAGGACTACCTGCACCGGGGCGGCCGTACCGCCCGCGCCGGCGAGTCCGGCCGGGTCGTCACCCTCGTCACCCCGAACCAGCGCCGGGACATCGTCCGGCTGATGGCCGACGCCCGGATCCGGCCGACGATCACCCAGGTCCGGTCCGGGGAGGCGGCGCTCAGCCGGATCACCGGCGCCAAGGCCGCTCCCGGGGTGCCGCTGGCCGGCTCCGCGCCGACCGACGCCAAGGGCCGGCCCTCGGGGTCGGACCTCGGCTTCCGCGGCATCGGCACGCGGCCGGGCTGGCCGGGCAAGGGCAAGGAGTCCCGCAAGACCGTGGAGGCCCGGCAGCAGGCCGAGGCCCGCCGCGCGGCCCGGGTCCGCCGGGGCATCTGACGGGCCGCGGCGCGTCCGCGGCCTGCCGTTTCAGACCGCGGTCCGCCTGCGCAGGCGGACCGCGGCGGCGGTGCGGACGCTGCCGGTGCGGCCGCTGCTCGCCAGCAGGCGCAGCGCCTCGTACGAGGTCAGCGACTGGGCGGCGGTGCGCTGGCACCAGTCGGAGGCCGCGGTGAGCTCCGCGGCGGACCAGGACTCGCCGCGGGTGATGGCCTTGAGCAGGACCCACTCCCGCAGCCGGCGCTCGGGGAAGGCCCGCCCGGCGAGCGCGGCGGCCATCCCCCGGGCCCAGACGGGGAAGCCCTCGTCGGCGAGCAGCCGCGCCGCCCGGCGGTCGAGGTGGGTGACCACCGCACTCTCGGCCATCACAGGATCGGGGTCGCGCAGTACCACGGCCACCGCCTCGGCCTCGGCGCTCCCGCCCGGCGCGACGGCCAGGGCCTCCAGGTGGCGGCCGTAGCGCCAGTGCTCCGGGGGCGTGGCGGCATCGGAACGGCTCATCGGGCGGCGCCTTCGCACGGGTCCCCTGCCCGGGCGCCGGCCGGCAGCGGCTCCCGGACTGCCTCCGTCGACTGCGCCCGGCCACCCGCCCCCGGCGTGACCAGGACCCGCTCCGGCATGCCTATGGCAGGCCGCTGCTGCTTCTTCCCTCTCCCCATGGCACCCATTCCACACGACCGCCGCGGACGGCCGGCCGTCAGGGTGGTGTCAGGGCGTTCTCAGCCCGCGGGGGCCAGCAGCAGGGACTCCGCGCCGACCGGGCGGTATCCGGCGGCCTGGAAGGCGCGGATGCTGCGCGCGTTGCCGGTGGCCTGCTGGGACCAGACCGGCTGCCCGTCGGGGACGAGGTGGCGGGCGGCGCGGGCCAGTTCCCGGCCCAGTCCCCGGTGCCGGACGTCCTCGTCCACTTCGATCGCCGTCTCCCAGCGGCCCGCGACTCCCCGGCCGAGGACGAGGACTCCCCCGTCGGCCGACCAGACCCGTACGTCGTCGCGGCGCTTCAGGGCCCGCCGCACGCGGGGGTGGTCGGGATCGGCCGTCTCCCGGAGCTCGAGCAGGGGTTCGCCGGGCAGCGGGTCCGCGACGGTGAGCAGGTCTATCGTGTCGGTGCTGCGTCCGGTGCGGTCCAGCAGGGCGGCCAGGAAGCGGGCGTTCATGGTGGCCGCGAGTGCGTCGCAGTCGAGGGCGTCGAGGGTGGACCGCACCCAGTCCGGGTCCTCGTCCGTGAACACCACGGAGTGCGCGGTGAAGGCGATGACGCCCGCGTCGCGCCGGTTCTCCTGCGGGACCACCGTGGTGCCGCCGTCCGGGGGCGGGAACCGGCCCTCGGCCGCCGCGTCCAGGATCTCCGTCAGTGTCTGTCCCATGCCCGTCAGCCCTGCCGCTCGGGTGCCATGTCCGCGCTCCTGATCCGTGGTTGTTCCACATGATCTCAGGTGCGGTACGGGCCGGTCCGGCCGGGGACGGCGGAGAGCCGGCCGGCACGGGACCGCGCCGGACGTCCGGGTCCGGCTCTCCGCACCGCGGGTTCAGTCCTCGCGCGTCCCGCGGTTCGGGCGGGTCTCGTGCGCCTCGTGGCCGCCGGAGCCCTGGCCGCCCTCGTGCTCCGGTTCGGGCAGCGGAGCCCCGGTCTCCAGGAGGGTCTTCAGGCTCGACGCGAGCATCGGCCAGGCCCGCCCGCACATGCCGATCAGGGTGCCGCCGGGCTCGAACCCCTCGTGCAGGACGGTCAGCCGTGCCAGGGTGTCGCCGACCGGCTCGATCTCGTACGTCACCTTCGTGCGCGGCTCCTTGGCCAGTTCGGCCCGCAGCTCCTCGGCGATCCCGACCGAGGCCGCCCACTGCGGGCTGAAGGTGTGCCAGGTGTAGGAGAGGACGCGGTCCGGGATGCAGTCGAGGACCACCTGCTCGGGGTCGCTGGTGCGGGCCCCGCGCTCCACCCAGTCCATCGGCGAGCCCACCGCCCAGTCGGTCTCGAAGCTCAGGCCCCAGTACCGGCGGGTGAAGGCGGGGTCGGTCAGGGCCTGCCACACCCGGGCGGGATCGGCCTGGATGTACAGCGTGTAGGTGATCGCACTGTCGCTCATGGCCCCATGCTGCGGGACCGGGGACCGCGGACGCCGGATTTCCCGGCCATGGCGGCGGCCGCGGCCGGGCGCCCGCCCGCCCGCGTCACCAGCACACGCCGTCCTCCGGGAGTTCCGTGGGCGGCGTGCGGGTGGGGACCGGGAGGGACAGACGGGCGCGGGCCGCGTGGACCGCCGCGAGTTCGTCTGCGCCGGCCGGGCCCCAGTCGCTCAGTTCGCGGACCTGCTCGGGAGTGGCCAGCAGGCGGGCGTACGCCGGGTCCGCGGCCGGCGGGAGGCCGGTGAGGCGGGCCGCGGTGCGGGCGTGGGCGCCCTGAGCGGCGCGCCGGTAGCCGAGCGGGACGGCCCCGGTGGCCGGTCCGGCCGTCGGAGGCGGCAGGTGGGCCGCACCGGTGGCCCTGGCGATCAGGAGCAGGACCCGGCCGTCGGGGCCGAACAGCCAGCCGCAGTGGTCCCGTACGGGCAGCTGCTCCGGCACCGGACCCGGGTGCCAGGGGCCGTGCAGCGGGGTCCGCCGGGTGCGGAGCACGCCGAGCCGGTCGAGGGCGGTCGGCGCGGTGGGGCGGCCGTCCTCCAGCAGGGCGGTGCCGGGACCGTTGATGCGGGCGCGCAGGGCGGACAGGGCGCGGCGGGCGTCACCCGCGTCCATCAGGGCGGGCAGGTCGGCCGGCTCGGCGAAGTGGATGCCGGTGATCTCCTGGGCCGGGAGGCGGACGGCGTCGATGCGCTCGGCGGTCCAGGTGCCGCCGTCGTAGACGTGCAGGATCTCGCCGGGGAAGCGCATCTCGGGCGGGAAGCCGGGGGTGTCGGCCGGGATCCAGTCCACGGCCAGGCCGCGCGGGTAGCGGCCTTCGACGCCGAGCTCCTCGCGCAGCTCGCGGGCGGCGGCCGCGGACGGGGCCTCGCCCGCGTCGACGGCTCCGCCGGGGAGCATCCGGTCGGCGCGGTAGTCGACGCTCTGGACGAGGATCCGGCCGTCGGTGTCGGTGACGAGGACGACGGCAGCGGTCCAGACGGCGGCGCGGGAGGCGCCGTACTCCTCGGGGGTCATCCAGGTCCCCGCCCGCTCGTGGTCGTCGGGCGCGGCCGGGCCGGCCTCCGCCCCGTCGGTCGCGGCCGGGTCGATCCCCGCCCGATCGGTCTCCGCCCGGTCGATCGCGCCGTGGTCGATCGCGCCCTGGTCGGTCAGCTGCGGCATCGGACTCCGTTCACCGTGGGTGGACCCGCCGGCTGTGCAACAGCGGGCGCGGCCCCCGGGTTACGGCGGCGCGTGCGCCGCGGCCCACGGCCCCGTTTGCGCCGCCCCCGCACCTGCTTATTACCTGGTTATGCCGCCCTTGGTACCTTCCGCAGGCGGACTGGCGGCATGAAAACCGCCGGTCCGACCACGTCACCGCTCCGGCCGGCCCCAGGAGAGATCCCCCATGCGACGCGCTTCCCCCACGGGCACCCGGCCGGCGACCGGAAGGCGGCGCAGGGCAGCGGGCCCCGGTGGTGCGGCCCCCGGCGCGACGGCGTGACGGGCGGCGACGGCGCCGGGAGCGGCGCCCGGCTGGCCGGGGTGGACGCCGTGCGCGGTCTCGCCGTCCTCGGCATGTTCGCCGTGCACGTCGGCCCCGGCCCGGAGCCCGGGGGCGCCGGTTACGTACTCGTCGCGGCCGACGGACGCGCCCCGGCCCTCTTCACGCTCCTCGCCGGTTTCTCCCTGGTCCTCGCGCAGCGCGGCCAGGACCCGGCGCGGCGGCCCGACGGCTGGGCCCGGCGCTGGCGTCCGCTGCTGATCCGGTGTGCCGTCCTGGCCGTACTCGGGCTGTTCCTGGCCTCGTTGTGGCCGGGGATCCTGGTCATCCTGGCCTTCTTCGCCGTGTACTTCCTGGCGGCCGAGCCCTTCACCCGGCTGTCCGCGCCGGTGCTCACCGCTGTGGCGGGCGCCTCGGTCGTGGCGGGGCCGCTGCTGTCGTTCCTGCTCGGCCCGGTGTTCGGGTACGGGTCGTCCGGCCGGGGCCTGGTCCCGGAGGCCGCCGACCTGTCGAGCTGGTCCGGGCTGGGCACGGTGGCGTGCGAGCTGTTGCTCACCGGGGCGTATCCGCTGGCCACCTACTTCCCGTACGTCCTGGCCGGGATGGCGCTGGCCCGGCTGTGCGACGTGCGGGAGCGGGCGGTCGCCCGGCGGATGGCGGGGTGGGGCACGGCGGCAGCGGTCGCCGGATACGGCTCCGCCTGGGTCGCCGCCCACGTGTTCGGGAGCCGGCAGCGGCTGCTGGAGGCGATAGCCGTCCACCATCCGGAGGCCCTGGCCGCCGCCGACCCCGTGGGGGAAGTGCTGCGCGGGCAGTTCGGCGCCGTGCCCAGCACCTCCTGGGACTGGCTGCTGGTGGCCGACCCGTACAGTCAGACCCCGCTGGAGACCCTCGGCAACGCGGGCGTGGGGTGCGCCCTGATCGGCCTGTGCGCGCTCGCCGCCCGGTACGCGGTGGGCGGGCGCCTGCTGCGGCCGCTCACGGTGCTCGGGGCGATGGCGCTGAGCGCGTACGTGGTCCACGCGCTGGTGCTGGCCGGGCCGGCGCACGGCGCCGCCTCCTGGTCCGCCTGGCTCGCCTTCAGCGGCACGGCGCTGGCCCTGACGTGGGCCTGGCAGCAGGTCTGGGCCGACAGCCCCCTGCGCCGCGGACCGCTGGAACACGCACTGCGCCTGGCCACGGGGGCGGGGAGCCGTACGCTGCCCGGCGGCGAGGAGCGGGGCAGGTGACCCCGTCACCGGGCTCCCGAGCCCCCCACCCCCGTGGGGGGACTCCGGCCGGGACCTCCCGTACTCCGTACGGCAGATGACTCCGTTTCACGGGGTCACGTGCCGTCCGCACCGTGCGGGGACGATCACCACGCTAGGGAGGGGAAGGGCACGTGGCCCATGGCTGCAGACGCCAGTTAGGGGACCGAACGCGCCAAGGGGGGACCCTGCGCGCCACATTGGGGACCGCGGCCTTCCCGATCCTGCGATGACCAGGTCATTCGCGCCGGTCTATGCTCGGCCCCGTGGTCTCGCATGCGCACCAGGGGACGACCTCCTCCGCCCTCACCCGTCTGAACGTCAACGCCGCACGGCTGCTCGGGACACCTCCGGCCGGATACGCGCACCTGCCGGGCCTGGCACCCGAGCACCTCAACGACGACCTGTGCCGGCCGCCCGCCCTCACGAGCATCCGCATCGCGGAACTGGCCACCGTGCACGCGCCCTGGACCGAGGTGGCCCGGGTGATGACCCGGCAGTCGGGCATCGGCAGCCTCGGGGTCTGGGACTACCTCTTCACGTCCGCGCCCACGCCCCTCGAAGGGATGCGGGACGCCACCGCCTACCTCGCCACCGTCGTCGACACCAGCACGGACACCGTCCGGATATCTGAGGACGGCGACGAGGTCACCGTCACCCACCTCAACGAGGCACATCTGGCCCACGAGGCGGCCTCCGCGGTCCGCGCCTGTGCGCTCGGCCTGTACCACCGCCGTCTCGGCGAAGCCGCCCAGCGGACCCTCGTTCCCGTCCGCGTCGCCCTGGCCGCCGAGGCACCCGCCCGGCACGACGCCCTGACCGAGCTCTACGGCACCCGCGACATCGAGTTCGAAGTCCCGGTCAGCTCGATCACCTTCCGCACCGCCGATCTGAACTCCCCCTCCCCGCAGGCCCAGCCCGGCCTGTCGGGCGTGCTGCGAAGACACGCCGAGCAGACCCTCGCCGGCGCCGTCCCGCTGCGCAACTGGCTGGACCTCTTCCGCGCCGCCCTGACCTCCCTCCACGACGAAGGCGCCCTGACCCTGTCCGCTGCGGCGGGGCGCATGGCCGTCAGCACGCGCACCCTCCAGCGCCGCCTCGACGAACACGGCACGACGTGGAGCAGCGAGGTCGAGACCGTGCGCCGCGAGCACATCACGCGGCTGCTCCACGGCACGGACCTCAGCATCGACGCCATAGCCGCTCGAAGCGACTACGCCGACGCCCGCGCCCTGCGCCGGGCCGTGCACCGCTGGTACAGCACCACGCCCGCCGCCCTGCGCCGCACCGGCCGTCCGCACGGCACCGCGCGGACCGGCCGGGATGACGAACCCGCCGCGCCGGGTCCCGGCGCCCGCCGGTGACGGCCGGGCCCCTTCAGCGGTGCAGCAGCCGCATCCAGTCCTCCGGGACCCGGTCGGCCGGACCCGGCGCCGGCTGGTCCGCGGGGTGGCCGCCCGGCGGGGCCAGCTCGGGCCCGGACTCGTACATCTCGTCGCGGTCGTAGTCCCAGAACCATTCCTCGCCCGGTTCGAAGCTCTGCACCAGGGGATGCCCGGCGGACTTCCAGTGGGCGGTGGCGTGCTGGGCGGGGGACGAGTCGCAGCAGCCGATGTGGCCGCACTGGGCGCAGCGCCGCAGGTGGAACCACCAGCCGCCCAACGCGTCGCAGTCGGCGCAGCCGGTGCCGGCGGGCGGGACGCTCGGGTCGATTCCCTTGATGTCGGTCATGCGGGCTCCTCGGCGGTCTCGGTGCCGGTCTCGGTGCCGGCGGTCAGGGGCAGCAGCACCTGGAAGCGGGTGTCGCCGGGCGCGGACTCGACCTGGAGGCTGCCGTGGTGCTTGTTGACCACGATCCGCCAGGAGATGTCCAGGCCGAGGCCGGTGCCCTCACCGACCGGCTTGGTGGTGAAGAAGGGGTCGAAGATGCGGCTGCGGATGTCCGCCGGGATGCCGGGACCGGTGTCGCGGAACTCCACCAGCAGCCGGTCCCCCTCCCGCGCCGTGCGGACCGTCAGCGTGCCGTCGCGGCCGGTGCTCCCGATGGCGAAGACCGCGTTGTCGATGAGGTTGGTCCACACCTGGTTGAGTTCCGCCGGGTAGGCGGGCACGTCCGGCACGGACCGGTCGTAGTCCTTGACCACCCGGACCCGGGAACCGATCTTGCCGGACAGCATCAGCAGGGTGCTGTCGAGGAGTTCGTGGACGTCGACGACCCGGTGCGGGGCGCGGTCGAGCTGCGAGTACTGCTTGGCGGCGTCCACGAGGTGGGAGATGCGGGTGGTGGAGTCGTCGATCTCGTCCATCAGCAGTTCGGTCTCGACCGTGTAGTTGAGCCAGCCGACGGCCCCCGGGAGGATGTCCTCGGCCACGGTCGCCGCGACCTGCTCCAGCCAGTCCGTGTCCAGCCCGGCCTGTACGAAGGTCGGTGCGATCCGCCAGCCCTCCGCGATGCCGTGGTCGTCGAGCCAGTCGGCGAGCTCGTCCTCCCGGTCGGACGCCTCCAGGGGGCTCAACACCGGCGCCTTCGCGACGCGTTCGGCGGTGCGCTCCTGGATCTCGATGAGGTCGGCGAGTGCCTCGCGGGAGTAGGGGCCGTGGGCGATCACGGCCAGCTTGTGCCGCATCTTGCCCACGCGCTCGCGCAGCGCGGCGGTGGCCCGGACGGCCGCCGCGGCCGGGTTGTTGAGCTCGTGGGTGAGCCCGGCGGACAACGATCCGAGGGCCAGCAGCCGTTCGCGCTGTCCGATGGCCCGCTGGGTGTTCTTCGCACCGAAGAAGAGCCCCTCCAGCAGGTGCGCGGCCATCGGGAACCATTCCCGCATGAAGTCCGCGAACGACTGCGCGGGCAGGACGAAGAACCGCGTCGGCTCGGTCACCCGCATCGAGTTGGTGTACGTCTGCGGCACCCGGTCGCCGAGGTAGGCCTGCATGGCTCCGGCGTACACCCCGCGCTGCGAGGTCCGGCTCACCTCGACGTCGTCGCCGCCGACCCGGCGCGACAGTACGACGGTGCCCTCGATCATCACGTAGAAGCAGGTCGCCGGGTCGCCCTCGGCATACACCGGGCCGGCGTCGAACCGCTCGACCCGCCCCTCGGCGCACAACCGCCCGAGCTGCTCCGGGGAGAGCTTCTCGAACAGGAACAGGGAGGCGATCTCCTGCGGACTGCAGGGCATCGCCCGCCCGCTCACGACTGCTCCAGGTACCGGTGGACGAGCATCACGGCCATGGCTCCCTCTCCGACGGCGGACGCCACGCGCTTCGCGGACCGGGCCCGCGCGTCGCCCGCGACGAACACACCGGGAATGTTGGTCTCCAGGTGGTAGGGAGGCCGGTCCAGCGGCCACTCGGCGGGCGGCCGGCCGTCCGGCGTGAGGTCCGGCCCGGCCAGGATGAACCCGCGTTCGTCGCGCAGCACCGTGCCGGCCAGCCAGTCGGTCAGCGGCGCCGCGCCGATGAAGACGAACATCCACTGAGCGTCCACGAGTTCCGTCGCGCCGCTGTCCACGTCCCGCAGCACCAGCTGTTCCAGGTGCCCCTCGCCCTGCGCCGCCTCGACGACGGTCCGGGTGCGCACCGAGATGTTCGGCGCCTCCTGGATCTGCTGGATCAGGTAGTACGACATCGAGGCGGTCAGGGACTCGCCGCGCACCAGCAGCGTCACCGACTTCGCACCGCGTGCCAGGTACATCGCGGCCTGCCCCGCGGAGTTGGCGCCGCCCACGATGTAGACGTCGTGCCCCTGGCAGGAGGACGCCTCGGTGAGGGAGGAGCCGTAGAACACCCCGCGGCCCGTCAGGTCTTCGCAGCCCGGTGCCTGGAGCTGCCGGTACGACACGCCGGTCGCCAGGATGACGCTGTGCGCGGCGACCGACGAGCCGTCGGAGAAGCGGACGACGCGCGCCGGGCCGTTGGACTCCAGCCCGGTGACCTCGCGCGCGGTGAGGATCTCGGCGCCGAACCGGCCGGCCTGACGGCGGGCGCGTTCCGTGAGCTGGGCGCCCGAGACGCCGTCGGGGAAGCCGAGGTAGTTCTCGATGCGGGAGCTCTGCCCGGCCTGTCCGCCGGTCGCCGACCGCTCCACCAGGACGGTCCGCAGTCCCTCGGAGGCTCCGTAGACCGCTGCGCCGAGCCCGGCCGGGCCGCCGCCGATCACGACGAGGTCGTAGAACTCTGCGGTCGGCGTCGTCGCGAGCCCCACGTGGGCGGCCAGGTCGGTCGCCTCCGGCTCGATCAGCACGGTGCAGTCCGGCGTGATCACCACGGGGAGCCGCTGGGCGTCGGCCCCGGCCGCCTCCAGCAGCCGCAGCCCCTCGGGCTCGTCGGAGGAGTACCAGCGGTACGGCACCTGGTTGCGGGCCAGGAACTCCCGCACCTGCGAGGAGCGGGCCGACCAGCGGTGCCCGACCACCTTGGTGGCGGGTACCGGCCGGTAGTCGCTGGCGCGCCAGGCCGCGAGCAGGTCGTCCACGACCGGGTACAGCTTCTCCTCCGGCGGGTCCCACGGCTTGAGCAGGTAGTGGTCGAGGTCGACGACGTTGATCGCGTCGATCGCCGCGTTGGTGTCGGCGTAGGCGGTCAGCAGCACGCGGCGCGCGCCCGGGTACACGTGCAGGGCCTGTTCGAGGAACTCGATGCCGTTCATCTGCGGCATGCGGTAGTCGGCCAGGATCACGGCCACCAGGTCGCCGCGCAGCTTCAGCTCGTGCAGTGCCTCCAGCGCGGACTCGCCGGACTCGGCGCGCACGATCCGGTAGTCGGCGCCGTAGCGGCGCCGCAGGTCACGGGCGACGGCGCGGGAGACCCCCGGATCGTCGTCCACGGTCAGGATGACGGTCCGCGCTGGGTCGGCGACCTCTGCCATACGTCTCCCACGGCGGCCTGGACCGGCGGCGCGGCGAGCCGCCCGCCCCGGTTCCCGCCCATCGTATGTTCGATCGTCCGGGTTCGCTCCGGGACGCGACGGCGCGTGTGCCCCGGTGCACGCCGAGTCGCCGGGGTCACTCGACCGTGTGACGGGCGCTACTCGCCCGGCGCGGGTGCGGCAGGGTGGGCGGATGCAGCTGCGCCGGGCCCTGCCCCTGACCCTTGCCGCGCTCGTCACGACCACCGGATGCGTGACGGTGCGTCCCGTCGGGCCGCCGGACGCGCCGCAGCCCGTGCCCGCGGCGGTCCGTGCGGAACCCCGGCAACCGACGCCTCTCGCCCTGCCGTTGGGGCCGCTACCGGCGGTGTCCGAGCCCGCCCCGGCTCCGCCGGAGCCCGAGCGGGTGCCGGGGCCCTTACCGGCCTCGGTACCGCAGCAGCCACACCGGGTCAGGCCCGCACGGCCTGCGAAGCCGCCCAAGCCGCCCAAGCCACCGAAGCCGGCGCATGCCGCGAAGCCCGCAGCCCCGGCGAAGCCGCGCAAGCGGCCCCCGGCGTCGGCGAAGCCGCGGCCCGCGCCACAACGCACGTACGACATGACCCCCCTGTGCGAGGCGGCCCGGGGCATGGTCCCCGCTTCCATCGTGGCCCTGTGCCGCTAAACGTGTCCTCCCGGATCATCCGACTGGCCACGGCCCGGCTGCCGGGCGGCGGCGGGGCGGTTCGCTTGGATGGGCCGGACGGCGCCCGACCGGGGCTCCGTACAGCCCTTCACCCCAGGGAGTCGCCATGGCGAAGATCGCCCTCTTCGGCGCGACCGGCACCATCGGAACCCAGGTGCTGCGCGAAGCACGACGGCGGGGCCACGAGGTCACAGCGGTCGTGCGTGATCCCGCGAAGCTCGCGGAACCCGGCGGCGCGGCCACGGCGGTGGTGCGCGGTGACGTGCTGAACCCGGCCTCCGTGGCCGGGGCGGTGGCCGGGCACGACGTGGTGATCAGCGCCATCGGTCCCGGCCCCGGGGATCCTTCCACCCTCGTGACCGCCGCGAAGTCGCTGATCGGCGGGGTGCGTTCGCTCGGCACGGACACGCCCCGGCCCCGGGTGGTCGTCGTCGGCGGGGCGGGCTCGCTGCGCACCCCCGGCGGCCCGCTGCTCTGGGACCGGGAGGGCATCCCGGAGCCCGTGCTGGCCGTCATGCACGCTCACGGCAACGCCCTGGACTTCCTGCGGACGGTGCCCGTGGAGGAGGTCCACTGGACCTGCCTGAGCCCGGCCGCGCAGATGGCACCGGGCGAGCGCACGGGCACGTACCGACTGGCGATCGACGACCTGGTCGTCGACGACGAGGGCCGCAGCCGGATCTCCACGGAGGACTACGCCGTCGCCCTGCTCGACGAGATCGAGCTCGACGCACACGCGGGCCGCCGGTTCACCCTCGGCTACTGAGCGCCCCGAAGGCCCGGGCTCCCCCGCGGGGTTAATGTGTGGATGCGTCTGCTCCGGATACCTACAGTGACGAGGCACCACGTCGTCGAGCAGGAGCGGATCATGCGCACCCACTATCCCCGTACGCCTCACCTGCCCTGGTCCCCCGGGGCCTCGGCGGACGACGTCCGGACCGTCGGGCTGGAGGGGCTGGCCGGACGCGAGGTGGTGGTGACGGAGAAGCTCGACGGGGAGAACACCACCCTGTACGCGGACGGCCTGCACGCCCGCTCCCTCGATTCGGCGCACCATCCCTCGCGGGCTTGGGTCAAGCGGCTCCAGGGCAGGATCGGCCCGGGGATTCCGGCCGGCTGGCGGGTGTGCGGGGAGAACCTGTACGCGCGGCACTCGATCCCGTACGAGGATCTGGACAGCTGGTTCTACGGGTTCGCGGTGTGGGACGGAGAGCGCTGCCTGGACTGGGACCGGACCGTACGGTTCCTGCGCGGCCTCGGGGTCCCCACGCCGCGCGTGCTGTGGCGGGGCGCCTTCGACGAACGCACGCTCCGCAAGCTGAAGCTCGACACCGCGCGGGAGGAGGGGTACGTCGTGCGGACGGCGGCCGGCTTCGCACGCGAGGAGTTCGGGCGGTGCGTGGCCAAGTGGGTGCGGGGCGGGCACGTGCAGACCGGTACGCACTGGATGTTCGCCGAGGTCGTGCCCAACGGGCTCGGGCCTGCGGCCCCGTTGTGGGCGGTGCGCTCGGGGGCCGAACCGGACGTGGCGGGGCTGGCCGCTGCCGTCGGGGCGGGCGGGACCGACGGCGCCGGTGTGGACGAGGCCGACCCGGGCGTGGCCGAGGACGTGGCCGATGACGTCGCCGAGGTCGCCGCCCGGATCGACGGGGCGGGGCGCACCGGCGAGGACCGGCTGGCCGGAGTGCTGGCCGCCCTGCTGCGGCGCGAGCCCCGCGGCCGGATCGCGGCGCGGCTGGCGGCGGGCCCGGCCGGGATGGGACTCGCCCGCCGGGTCGGCGACCTGGCGGGGCTGTACCCGTACCTGCAGCGGCCGTTCCCCGACGCGGACCGGCGGGCCGGGCTGGTCCGGATGGCCGTGGCGGCCGATCTCGGCGCGCTGCACGCGCTCGCCGGGGCACTGGCCGAGGGACCGGAGGCGCGTGAGCACGTGGAGTGGTCCGCGCTGTGGGCCGAGGAGGCGGGGCTGCTCGGCGGCCCGGATCCGCTGGGGTCCCTGCGCGCCGCGCTGCGTCAGCCCTTCGCCGGGCTGGACGCGGACGCGGCCGACCGCTGCTGGGCGGAGGCCCGCCGGGCGATCGGGCAGGGCAGGATCGCGGCCGCGCGCCTCGGCTGGGGTCCCGGCGTCGGCTGCGACGTGGTCGAGGAGGCGGTGGCGGCGACCTGGCAGTGGCGTGACGGAACGTTTCCCCGGCTGGTGCAGCTGAGCGGCCCCTCGGGGAGCGGGAAGAGCACCTTCGCCCGCGGCCTGCCCGGCGTGGACGCGTACATCAGTCTCGACGACCTGCGTGCCGCCCGGGGTTCCCGTGCGGACCAGCGGGCCAACGCGGACGTGCTGGGCAAGGGCCTGGACCGCCTCGACGCCGCCCTGGCCCGGGGCGGGACGGTGGTGTGGGACGCCACCTCGCTCACCGACCAGCAGCGCGGTCTGGCCGGCTCGGTCGCGCGGCGCCGCGACGCGCTGGTCACCCACGCCGTGGTGCTGGTCGACGAGCCGGAGCTGCGGCGCCGCAACGCCGTGCGCCCGCATCCGGTGCCGGAGCAGGTGCTGACCTCCCAGCTGCACCGGTTCAGTCCCCCGTACGCCGGTCAGACGCACCGTACGTGGTACATCGGTGCGGGCGGGGGCGTGGAGGACGCGGCGGGCGGCCTCGCGGACGGCCCGGACACGATCTGCGGGGGAATCTGATGCGTACCAGTGAGCAGCTCTACCACCAGGTCCGCTGGGACCCGCGGTTCGATCCGGCGCGGTTCGTGCTCGGCCTGCTGCAGCGCGGGGCGGCGCCGAAGCGGGTTCCGCTGCCCTCCTTCGTGCCCGGCGGCGACATCCCCTGGCACCGGGTGCTGTTCGTCGAGGCGGACGGCGAACTGGTCTGGGACCGGGCCACGGGTGTGGACCGGATCGATGCCACCGCGGCGGGCCGGGTCCGCGATCCGCGCCTGCTGCGGGCCCCGTTCTTCACCGCGCGGACCCCGTACGCGTGGGACCCGGCGGGCGGGGGTGCCTGGCGGCCCGCGCAGACCCCGCCCCGCGGCGCGGCCGTGGGCGGCTCCGCGGCGGTGCGGCTGCTGACCTGGAACACGCTCTGGGACCGGTACGACGCCCCGCGCATCGCCACCGCCCGGCGCAGGCCGCTGCTGCTGGCCGATCTGGCGGCCGCCGACGCCGACGTCATCGCGCTGCAGGAGGTCGAGCCCGCACTGCTCTCGATGCTGCTGGCGGCGCCGTGGGTGCGGGCCGGGTACGCCATCGGCACGGATCCCGGCGGCCGGGACGTCACCGAGTGCGGGCTGCTGGTGCTGAGCCGGCTGCCGGTCCGGGAGGCGGGGATGCACCAGCTCGGCCCGCACAAGGCGGTCACCGCCGTGACGGTGGACACCGCGGCCGGCCCGCTGGTCGTCGCCGCCACCCACCTCACCAGCGATCACACCGAGAACGGGCATCTGCGGCGGGACGCCGAACTGGCCCGGCTCGCGGAGGGACTGGCCGGCATCGAAGCCGCCGTGGCACTGCTGGGCGACTTCAACGACGGCCGCCACGGAGCCGAAGGGCCCGCGGCCGCACTGGGCATGCGGGACGCCTGGAGCGACGTGCACGGGGCGGCGGACGGTACGCCGACCTTCGACCCGGGGGCCAATCCGCTGGCCGCGGTCGGCTCGTTGTCCGGGCGTGCCTCCCGGCTGGACCGGATCCTGCTGGGCGCCGCGGGGGCGCGGGTGACACGGGCGGCGCTGCGCGGCGACGTGCCCGCCGAGGAGGGGCTGTTCATCTCCGACCACTTCGGGGTGGAGGCCACCGTGGAGTTCGGGGTGCCCGGCGGCGGGCCGGAGCGGCTCGACGTGCCGGCGACCGCGCGGACGGCGGTGGCGTGGCTGCCGCCGCGGCTGCCGGAGGCGGTGCGGGAGGTGCGCCGGAAGCACGACCCGCAGGCCGCCCGCTGGCCCGCGCACGTGAACCTGCTCTTCGGCTTCGTGCCGGAGTCCTCCTTCGACCAGGCCCTGCCGCTGCTGGCCGAAGCGGCCGCCGGAACGGGGCCCTTCGAGGCACGGCTGGAGGGCGTGCACAGCTTCGGGCACCGCGAGGACGCCACCGTCTGGCTGGACCCGGCGGCTGCGGGTGACGCGCCCTGGCAGGATCTCAGGCGCGCCCTGACGGAGCGGTTCCCGGGCTGCCGGGGGCGCGCCGAGGGGTACACCCCGCACCTGACGCTGGGGCGCAGCCAGGACCCGCAGCGGGCGGTCGCGGAGTTCACGGCCCGGCTCGGCGGCGGGGTCTCCTCGCGGGTCGGGGAGCTGGCGGTGCTCTCGCGGCGGGGGGACGGAGCGATGCGGGTCCGGGCGACGGTGGCGCTGGGGACGGGCGAGGTGCGCTGGGAGCCGGAGCCGGAGCCGGAGCCGGAGTCCGGCCACGAGCGCGGTCGTGACCCCCGGCGTACGAGCGGTCTCCAGCCCGGGCACGCGCTCGGTCCTGAGCCCGGCCCGGTGGCGCCGCACGGACACGCCGAGTCGGTCGTCGCCCGCGTCCGGGCCGCCCTCGGCGGGGCGCAGGTGCACGTGGCCGGATCCCGCCGGATGGGCTGCGCACTGCCCGGAGCCGACCTGGACCTGGTGGCGGCGCTGCCCGGGGAGGCCGGTGTCACCGGCGTACGGGGCCTGCTGGCTGCCGCCCTCCCGGAGGCCGGGCCGCTGCGCGAGGTGACCGGGGCGCGGGTGCCGGGTCTGCGGTTCCGCGTCGGGGCGCTGTCCGTGGACCTGGTGGCGGTGGCCACCGGCGGACTGGATCCCGCGCACGCGGTGGCACGGCGGGCGGAACTGGGTGAGGCGGCCTCCGTCGCGCTGAGCGCGGTGAGCGACGCCGATGCCGTACGGGAACGGGTGGGCGCGGAGCATGCCGCCTTCGCCCGGCTGGCGCGGGAGGTGAAGGCGTGGGCTCGGGCCCGCGGGCTGGACTCGGCCCCGTTCGGCGGGCTGCCGGGGCTCGCCTGGGCGGTCCTGGCCGCGCGTACGGTCGAGGAGGCCGGGGCGCTGGCTCCGGACGCCCTGCTGCGGGAGTTCTTCGGCCGGTGGGCCGCCTGGGACTGGCGGGAGCCGGTCGGGCTGGCGCCGTCGGCCGCGGCGGCCCCAGCGGGACCGGATCCGGTCACGGTCCTCACGCCCTCGGAGCCGGTGCGCAGTTGCACCGCCCAGGTCGGACCGGGCCTGCGGGACCTGCTGGTCCAGGAGTTGTACCGGGCCTGGGAGCTGCTGGAGGCCGGGCCGGACGGCGCCGGCCGGGCGGTGGTGACCCCGCCGCCGCTGCACCGCCGGCACGCGGCCTGGGCGGTGGTGACCGTACGCACGTCCGGCGGGGGGTTCGAGGAGACCCTGGGCCGGGTGCGCGGGCGGCTGCGGGCGCTGCTCGGCGCCCTGGAGGGGGCCGGTGTCACGGATGCGCACGCCTGGCCTCGCCCCTTCGAGTCCGGCCCCGGCCTCGCCCGTTACGCGATCGGCCTCGGCTCCGCCCCGCCGGACGCTGCGGCGTTGGCCGCGCTGGCCGGCCCGTGGCGGGCCGGCCTGCCGGGGGTCGAGGTCACCCGGGCGGCCTGCGGCGAGGTGCCGGACCTGACCTGACCCGACCTGGCGTCGTGTCTCCGGGGGCGGGGTCAGACCTCGATGACGATCTTCCCCGCCGTGTGTCCGCCCTGGCTCAGCTCGAAGGCCGCTGCCAGTTCGGCCAGCGGGAAGGTCTGGGCGACAGGCACCTTCAGCTGTCCGCTGTCGGCGAGCCGGCCCAGTTCGGCCAGGTCGCTGCCGACCGGGCGGACCCAGATCCACTCTCCGCCCGACCCGAGCACGCTGGGATCGGCGATGGAGGCGTGCCGGCCGTCGTCGTGCAGCACTTCCCGGGTGACGCCTCCGACGCCGCCCACGAAGTCCGCGACGACCGTGGGCCCGTCGGGCACGAGGGCGCGGACACGGTCGGCGAGGCCGTCTCCGTACTCGACGGGTTCGCCGCCGAGTTCGCGCACCCGGTCGTGATTGCGGGGGGAGGCGGTGCCGATGACGCGGGCACCGAGCACGCGGGCGATCTGCACGCCGAGCGAGCCGACACCGCCCGCGGCGCCGTGGATGAGGACCGTGTCGTCCTTGCCGGTGCCGAGGCGGGTCAGCAGCTGGTAGGCGGTGAGCCCGGCCAGCGGCAGACCGGCGGCCTCGGCCCAGCTCAGCGAGGAGGGCTTGTGCGCGAGGGCGCGTACGGGCACGGTGACGAACTCGGCGAAGGTCCCGCCGTGCACGTAGTCCTTGCGGGCGTAGGCGATGACCTCGTCGCCCTCGGCGTACTCGGGGACGTCGATGCCGACCCGCTCGACGGTGCCGGCCACGTCCCAGCCGGGGATCACCGGGTAGACGACGTGCATCAGGGCGTCGAGACCGCCCGACATGATCTTCCAGTCGACGGGGTTGACCGCGGCGTACTTCACCCGGACGAGCACCTCGCCGGGGCCGTACTTGGGCAGCGGCAGCCTGATCTCGGAGAGCACCTCCGTCCCGCCGTACGTCTCGTACGCCATCGCCCGCATGGTTACCTGGCTGCTCCGGCCCGACTGGGACATGTACCCGACCTCTCCGTGTGCTGGTGGACCCGCCCCCGGTCCATCCCACCACGCACGCCGCGCCCACCCCACGATGCGGGGCGAACGCGGCGCGGCGCGTCCCACACCGGCGGCGCGGCACGGCCGGTCGGGCGGGGCCGGTGAGGCGGGCCGGCCGCCTGGGGCCCTTCACCCGGGGCCGGTCACGCCTGCACGGGAAAGGCGGCCTGGAAGTCGAGCCGCGCGTCCGCCCCCTCGGCGATCCGCCCGAGCACCCCGTCCAGCTCCAGGAACGCCTCCCAGCGCTCGGCGCCGGTCGCCCCCGCGAGGCGGCCCACCACGAGGTCCTCCAGGTCCTGGACCCGCTTGCCCTTCCACACCTTGTCCGCGAGGCTGACCAGCAACTCCTCGGTGGTCACCCCGTCTTCGCCCCACGCGGCGTGCGTCGCGGCGAACCGGGCCTGCCGCTCGGTGAACCCGTGCGCCAGCAGCAGTTCCCGCCCCGCCGGCTCGTGCTCGGAGCCCGGCCCGCCGAGTTCGGCCGTGTGCACGGTCTTGCCGATGTCGTGGGTGGCCGCGCCGAAGAGCACCGCCTCCCGATCGAAGGCCAGGGCCGGGCAGTGCCCCGCCAGCCAGTCGGCCAGCTCGTGCGCGACGTCGTGCACGAGCCGCAGGTGCGCGGCCAGCCGGGGCGGGGCGGCCAGCGCGCGCAACAGCGCGGACACGGTGGGCGGAAGGGGCCGCAGCCGCGGATCCCCCGGGGTGTCGAGCGCCCTCGACAAGGCATCGGTCCGGGACATCGGATCATCCTAGAAGCGTTGGACGCTCACTCGTACTCGGTGCCGCCCTTGCGGGTCAGGTAGGCGGGGCTGACCGCCTTGGCGATGGCCCGGCCGCCGACGACCGGGCTGTAGCGCTCCGTCGACGGGCGGATCACGACGCCCTCGCGCAGGTGCACGGCCCGCCCGGACACGGTTTCCCGGCCGCTCGCGAGCTCCAGCACCGTGTCGAGGTCGTACGGACCCTCGTACAGCCTTGGAACCAGCGGCAGTTCCCCGTCCGTGAGGACGGCGGCCGGGTCCAGCCAGCGCACCTGCCCGTCGATCTCGGCGGACACGTCGAAGACGGCGTATCCGGGCGGCGTGTCGGCAGTGCGCACGTCGGTCCCGTAGGCCAGGTCCTGGACGCCCGCGCCGTACACCTCGGCGAAGATCCCGACCCGGGTGGCGCCGAGCCGGGCGGCCAGGGCCGCCGCGACGGCCGGTACGCCGTGGCCGCGTACGGCCCGCCAGTAGAGGTTGCGCTCGTCCTCCTTGAGCGCCAGCCCCTTCGAGCCGAAGCCCTTGGAGGAGACGATGGACCGCTCCTCGTCGGCCACGTACGTGAACAGGCAGGCGGTGCCGTGCAGTTTCTCCGTGAGGACGACCTGCTCGCCCGGCTCGAAGATGTGCGGGTAACGCTGGAGGTTCTCGATGTCGACCCACGGCATCAGGTCGGCGGCGGCTTCGACGTCGCCGTTCATCGTGGTGGGTACGGGCGGGGACCATTTGGTGATGCCGAGCAGCTCGGCGAAGTCCGTGCCCTCCTCGGCCGCCTGCACGAGGTCGACGTCGGCGAGCGCGCGCGGCCGGCACACCAGGCCCTGCGAGAGTTCGCCGCGCAGCCGGACCGCCTTGACCCGGTCGGCGGAGCCGCCGGCGAGCCGCCCGGTGAGACCGAGCTCCTCGATCAGCTCGGCGGGCAGCACGGCCTGTTCGGGTATGTAGAGCGCGAACTCGCCGGTGCGGTAGGCGCCCTTGGCGATCACGGCGCGGTACAGGCCCACCTGGGCCAGCTCCAACGCGTCGGCGTTCGGATGCTCGTGGACGGTCAGCTCTTCGGCGGTGACTCTCAAAGTCGACATGGACGGCTCCTGCAGGCGTCAGGTACGCGGACGACGCGCCGGTCCTGCGGCGGCGCGTCGGTGACGATCACTCTCCGGTCGGCATTTTCGCTGGTCCAGCGAATATCACGGTGTTAGCCTGCCGCCCCGCGCGCTGTGTTCCGGCATCCGCTGTTGCACCGTCCTCAGGAGGCTCCCGTGGCACGACGACGTCCGGTCACCGTCGTCACCGGCGGCAGCAGGGGCATCGGCGCGGCGACCGCTCTGCGGCTGGCCGCCGACGGGCACGACCTGGCACTGGGCTACGCCCGCGACGAGGCGGCCGCCGAGGCCGTCGCCGAGCGCGTACGGGCCGCCGGGGCCCGCTGCGTGACCGTACGCGGCGACACCTCCGAGGAGTGCGCCGTAGAGCGGCTCTTCGACATCGCCGGCGCCGAACTCGGCACGCCGACCGGCCTGGTCAACAACGCCGGGGTGACCGGCCCGCTGGGCCGGCTCGCCGACGCCCGGACCGAGGACCTGCGGCGGGTGGTCGAGGTGAACCTCCTCGGGTACCTGCTGTGCTGCCGCCGGGCCGCCCGGGACATGGCGGAATCAGGCGGCGGGGCGATCGTGAACGTCTCCTCGGCGGCCGCCACCCTCGGCAGCCCCGGCGACTACGTGCACTACGCGGCGACCAAGGCGGCCACCGACGCGCTGACCGTGGGCCTCGCCAAGGAGCTCGGCCCGGACGGGATCCGGGTCAACGCCGTGGCGCCCGGCATCATCGAGACCGACATGCACGCGGCGATGGGTGATCCCGACCGCCCGGCGCGGGCGGCGGCCGGGATCCCGCTCGGGCGGCCCGGCCGGCCCGAGGAGATCTCCGGGGCCATCGCCTGGCTGCTGTCCCCGGAGGCCTCGTACGCGACGGGAACCGTGCTGCGGGTCTCCGGCGGCCGCTGATCCCCGCAGGCCGCCGGAGGCCCGGCGGCGCTACCTCATCGCCGCCTGGGTGGCGGGGCCGTAGACGCCCTGCGGGTCTCCCTTGATGGACCGGTCGCGCTGGAGCTGGCTGACGCCGCGCTTGGTCTGGCCGTCGTAGACGCCGGTGACGGAGACGTACGTGAACCCCTGCCCGTAGAGCATCTCCTGCAGGGCGCGGACCTCGGGCCCCTTGTCCCCCATCCGCAGGGTCACGTAGGCACTCGACGGCCGCGGCGACGCGCTGGGCAAAGGCGTCGGCTCCGCGTCCTCGCTCCCGGTCGGGGAAGGTTCCGTCGTCGTGGTGGCCGAGGGCTCCCCGGACCGTACGGACGCGGTCGGCCGGGATCCTCCGGTGGCGTCGGCGTCCGGGCTGCGCGCCGGGAGCACCGGCAGGGACAACTCGGGCGGCGGCCCGGTCCGGGGCGGTTCCGGCTCGGGCCCGCCCAGCAGGAGCACCAGGGCGCCGACCACGGCGAGCGCGAGCAGGGTGCCGACGGCCAGCGGAAGCCGGCTTCGGCTCCCGGGGTCCGCGGCACGGCGAATGGCGCCGCGAGCATCGGCGGGGGCGCGGGCGGGGACTGCGTCGGGGCCACCGGCCTGCGGGCCGCGCGCCGGTCCGGGGAAGGCGAGGGGTCCGGTCTGCGGCCAGGCGGGCGCCGTCGACCGGGGCGGTCGGCCCGAGGGGGCGACGTACGGGCGTACGAGCAGGTGGTCGTCGGGGACGAGCCCGCTCTCATCAGGGTGCTGGGACATGGTGGTCTCCCCGGCAGGGACGGGGGCCGGCGCGGCGGTGCGGTGCCGGCCCCCACCCGGCCGGTCAGGCTCTGGGCCGCCGGGCGGCGGGAGCCAGGGGCACACCGGCGGCGGGGACGCCGCGGGTGCCGAGTGCCGGAGAACCGCCGGTCGTGGCCGGGACGAGCGATGAGCGGACGGATGTGGACATTTGACGTATCTCCGAAGTGCGGCTCAAGCGGTGGTTCTTGATCGGCGCACTCTTTCCCTCCGGCAGGGTCCGGGTCAAGCCGGTTGTCCGGTATCCACCCGTCCATCCCGTCTGTCGGTGCGGCGGACCGCCGTGGCCCAGACGGTGCAGGCGGCGGCGAGCATCAGGGCGGCTCCGCCGAGCGGGGCGGCGGGGGCGGAGATGCCGTCGACGGCGAGGCCGCCGAACAGCGCGCCCGCGGCTATGGCGAGGTTGAACATGGCCACCATGAGTGAGGAAGCCGCCTCGGGCGCGTCCGGGGACGCCTTGATCATCCAGCCCTGCACGCTCACCGAGACCCCGCCGTACGCGAGTCCCCAGGCGAGCAGCAGCGTGGTCCCGGCGACGGGTCCCGGGAGGACGGCGATGAGCGCGAGGATCACGGTGAGGCAGGTGCTGACCACGAACAGCGTCCGGTACGCGTCGCGCGCCCCGGCCAGGAAGTTGCCCGCGACGCCGGCGACGCCGTAGCCGAGCAGGAGCGTGCTGACGTATCCGGCGTCGATGCCGGAGACGTCCTGCAGGATCGGCCGGACGAAGGTGTAGGCGGCGAACTGCCCGGTCACCACGAGGAAGGTGACGATCACCCCCGCCCGGACCGCACGGTTCCCGCGGAGCAGGGCGGGCAGTTCGGGGAAGCCGATGTGGCGGGTCGGCGGCAGCGCGGGCAGCAGCAGGAGCAGGGCGGTCAGCGTGACGAGGCCGAGGGCGCCGACCGCCGCGAAGGCGGTCCGCCAGCCGCCGATTTCGCCGAGCAGGGTGCCTGCGGGCACGCCGAGCACGGAGGCGGTGGGAACGCCGCCGAAGACGAGGGCGGTCGCCCGGCCGACGTGGCGCTCGGGGACGAGGCGTACGGCGAGCCCGCCGGCGATGGCCCAGAAGCCGCCGACGCTGACGCCGACCAGCAGGCGGGCCGCCAGCACGACGGCGAAGTTCGGGGCGAGGGCGGCGGCGAGGTTGGCGGCGGCCATCACGGCGATGAGCACGCACAGCACGAGCCGCCGGTCGAGCCGGCCGGCGCCGACGGTGACCAGCGGGGCGCAGCATCCGGCGACCAGCCCGGGCACGGTGACCATCAGCCCGGCGGTTCCGTCGGAGACGTCCAGATCGGCGCCGACCGGGGTGAGGAGCCCGACGGGCAGCAGCTCGGAGGTGATGACGCAGAAGATCCCGAGCGCGACGGCGCACACGGCCGCCCAGCCCTTCCACGGCGCGGGGCCCTTCCCGGACGCCGACCCCTTCGCGGCCGCGGGTCCGCTCCCCGGTCCCGACCCGCTCCCCCGTCCGGAGCTGCTCCCCGGTTCGGACCGGGCCGCGGGCAGGGATGCGGCAGCGGGCGGGGGTGTGGGCC
>NZ_JARAYQ010000077.1:0-33455 GCF_033794505.1 Streptomyces sp. MB09-01
GGTGTGGGGGGCGTGAGCCCCCCACAAGCTTTTCTAGTACTGCTCGGTCTCGACGAAGCCGGCGTCCGCGTCGTCGTCCGCGCCGAAGGCGTCGGCGGCGGCGGTCGGGTCGAATCCGGGCGGGCTGTCCTTGAGGGCCAGGCCCATGCCGGCCAGCTTCGCCTTGACCTCGTCGATCGACTTCGCACCGAAGTTGCGGATGTCGAGCAGGTCCGCCTCGGAGCGGGCGACGAGCTCACCCACGGAGTGGATGCCCTCGCGCTTGAGGCAGTTGTACGACCGAACGGTGAGCTCGAGCTCCTCGATCGGCAGCGCCAGGTCGGCGGCCAGGGCGGCGTCCGTCGGGGACGGGCCCATGTCGATGCCCTCGGCGTCGATGTTGAGCTCGCGGGCCAGACCGAACAGCTCGACCAGGGTCTTGCCGGCGGACGCCATGGCGTCACGCGGGCGCATGGCCTGCTTGGTCTCGACGTCGACGATCAGCTTGTCGAAGTCGGTGCGCTGCTCGACTCGGGTCGCCTCGACCTTGTAGGTGACCTTGAGGACCGGGCTGTAGATGGAGTCGACCGGGATGCGGCCGATCTCCTGGCCCAGCTGCTTGTTCTGGACGGCGGAGACGTAGCCGCGACCGCGCTCGACGGTCAGCTCCATCTCCAGCTTGCCCTTGCCGTTGAGCGTGGCGAGGACCAGGTCCGGGTTGTGCACCTCGACACCGGCCGGGGGCGCGATGTCAGCAGCGGTGACCAGGCCGGGACCCTGCTTGCGCAGGTACATCACGACCGGCTCGTCGTGCTCCGAGGAGACGACCAGCTGCTTGATGTTGAGGATGATGTCGGTGACGTCTTCCTTGACGCCCGGCACGGTGGTGAACTCGTGCAGGACGCCGTCCACGCGGATGCTGGTGACAGCGGCACCCGGGATCGAGGACAGGAGCGTACGGCGCAGGGAGTTGCCGAGGGTGTAGCCGAAGCCCGGCTCCAGCGGCTCGATCACGAACCGCGAGCGGTACTCGTCGACGACCTCTTCGGTCAGCGAAGGACGCTGAGCGATAAGCATGTCTGTGTTCCTTCATTCGTGGACGCCCACTATTTGACGCCCGACGGGATGCCGTACCGAGGTACGGCTACTGCAAGGGTACGGGCGGCACGGCCCCCGAAGGGGTCGTACCGCCCGGACACTCAAGAACGCACAGGTGCGTCCGCTGCGTCAGACGCGGCGGCGCTTCGGCGGGCGGCAGCCGTTGTGCGGGGTGGGGGTGACGTCCTGGATCGAGCCGACCTCGAGGCCGGTGGCCTGGAGGGAGCGGATCGCGGTCTCGCGGCCGGAGCCCGGACCCTTGACGAAGACGTCAACCTTGCGCATGCCGTGCTCCTGCGCGCGGCGGGCGGCCGACTCGGCGGCCATCTGCGCGGCGAAGGGGGTGGACTTGCGCGAGCCCTTGAAGCCGACGTGGCCGGCGGAGGCCCAGGAGATCACGTTGCCCGAGGGGTCCGTGATCGAAACGATGGTGTTGTTGAACGTGCTCTTGATGTGGGCGTGCCCGTGAGCGACGTTCTTCTTTTCCTTGCGGCGCACCTTCTTGGCAGCGCCCTGACGACCCTTGGGGGGCATCTAAATCTCCTACGGGAGGTGGTCGGTCCTACAGCGCAAGACCGCTGAACAGGACTACTTCTTGCCCGGCTTCTTCTTACCGGCGATCGCGCGACGCGGGCCCTTGCGGGTACGCGCGTTCGTGCTGGTGCGCTGACCGTGCACCGGGAGGCCGCGACGGTGGCGGATGCCCTGGTAGCACTGGATCTCGACCTTGCGACGGATGTCGGCCTGGATCTCGCGGCGGAGGTCACCCTCGGTACGGAGGTTGGCGTCCACGTACTCGCGGATCTTGACCAGGTCCTCTTCGGCCAGGTCACGAACGCGGGTGTTCGGGTTCACGCCGGTGGAGGCGAGGATCTCCTTGGACCGGGTGCGCCCGATACCGAAGACGTAGGTGAGTGCGATCTCCACACGCTTTTCGCGCGGGATGTCAACACCGGAAACGCGTGCCATTCAATGGCTCCTGTGTGTTCGGGGGTCTTCCGCAGAATCAGCCCCGACCGCCGACCACACCTGATGGGTGGTGGTACGTCCGGGTCCCCGGCCCCCGCCGGAGGTGCCGCCGGCCCCTTGCAGGGCTGGGCGGATTCTGCGTATGTACGTTTTCTTACGTCGCGCGAAGAACTGCGTTAAGGCAGGTCGGTCGGCGTGCGTCAGCCCTGGCGCTGCTTGTGGCGCAGGTTGTCGCAGATGACCATGACCCGGCCGTGACGGCGGATCACCTTGCACTTGTCGCAGATCTTCTTGACGCTCGGCTTGACCTTCATGTGGGTGAGGTTCTCCGGGTCAGTGCCACCACCCGCACCGGGACAAGACGCCCAGGCAGGAGTGAGGACAAGATCTACTTGTATCGGTAGACGATCCGGCCACGCGTCAGGTCGTACGGAGACAGCTCCACGACGACCCGGTCATCCGGGAGGATGCGGATGTAGTGCATGCGCATCTTGCCGCTGATGTGCGCGAGGACCTTGTGACCGTTCTGCAGTTCCACCTTGAACATCGCGTTCGGGAGGGACTCGATCACGGTGCCCTCGATTTCGATGGCACCTTGCTTCTTGGCCACGCTTCGCCCTTCGAATCGGCTACCTTGATCGGCTCGGTGCGCCATGCAGGCATGGAAGTGCACGAGAGCCGACGAGTCAGTCTACGTCAGGGGTCCCAGAAAGACGAATCCGGAAAGTTTGCCCCAGAGTGTAGATCATTACGCCAGCGGGTCCGGAGCCGTGGTGACCCCGTACTCCGCCAGTTTCGCCTTGCCGCAGTCCGGGCTGGTCAGAACGATCGGACCGGCCTCCGTCAGGGCGATGGAGTGCTCCCAGTGCGAGGACCAGGTGCCGTCCGTGGTGATGACGGTCCAGTCGTCCGCCAGTACCTCCGTCTGGGGGGTGCCCAGGGAGACCATGGGCTCGATCGCCAGGCAGACGCCCGGGACCAGCTTGATGCCCTTGCCCCGCTTGCGCGAGACGTAGTTCAGCAGGTGGGGGTCCATGTGCATCTCGGACCCGATGCCGTGGCCGCCGTAGTCCTCG
Organism: Streptomyces sp. MB09-01; assembly: GCF_033794505.1. Lineage (NCBI taxonomy): Bacteria > Bacillati > Actinomycetota > Actinomycetes > Kitasatosporales > Streptomycetaceae > Streptomyces > Streptomyces sp. MB09-01. Next base: position 3,123 of record NZ_JARAYQ010000077.1, read on the forward strand.
ATGATCCCGAACTTGCCGAGGCTGTGGTCACCGGTGGCGGGACGCGGCTGGCGCTTGATGTAGGTCTCGATCGCCTTGGAGATGTCCACGAGGCGGTTGCCGAGCTTCATGGCGGCGATACCGGCCCACATGGACTCCTCGGTCACCCGGGAGAGCTCCAGGAGCTCAGGGGCGTGCCCGGTGCCGACGAAGGCGGTGAACGCGGCGTCGCCGTGCCAGCCGTCGACGATGGCGCCGGCGTCGATCGAGATGATGTCGCCGTCCTTGAGGACCGTCTTGTCGTCCGGGATGCCGTGGACGACGACCTCGTTCACCGAGGTGCAGATCGTCGCGGGGAAGCCGCCGTAGCCGAGGAAGTTCGACTTCGCCCCGGCGTCCGCGATCACCTTGCGGGCCACCATGTCCAGATCACGCGTCGTGGCGCCCGGAACGGCCGCCTCACGGGTCGCCGCGTGGATCGCGGCGACGACCAGCCCCGCCTCGCGCATCTTCGCGATCTGCTCGGGGGTCTTGATCTGGACCATGAAAAACGCCTTCCAGCCTCGGTTCGAGTCTTCTCAACAGTACGGCCGCGATGCCCTGGGGACACCGCGGCCGTTCTTGCCCTACGGGGGTACTACTTCTTGAGGGCGTCCATCGCGCGCTTCGTGACGTCGGCGACCTCACCGAGGGCCGGGATCGTCACCAGCAGGCCCTGGGCCTTGTAGTAGTCGATGATCGGCTCGGTCTGCGTGTGGTAGACCTCCAGCCGGTTGCGGACCGTGGCCTCGGAGTCGTCACCGCGCTGGTACAGCTCGCCGCCGCAGGTGTCGCAGACGCCCTCGGCCTTCGGCGGGGCGTACGTGACGTGGAAGACGTGCGAAGAGTCGTTGCGGCAGATCCGGCGACCGGCGATCCGCTTGACGACCTCGTCCTCCTCGACCTCCAGGTCGAGGACGGCGTCGAGCTTCATGCCCTCCGCCTGGAGCATCACGTCGAGCGCCTCGGCCTGCGAGACGTTGCGCGGGAAACCGTCGAGCAGGAAGCCGCCTACGGCGTCCGGCTGCTCCATCCGGTCCTTCGCCATGCCGATGGTCACCTCGTCGGGGACCAGGTCGCCGGCGTCCATGTACGCCTTCGCCTGCTTGCCCAGCTCGGTGCCCTGGCTGATGTTGGCCCGGAACAGGTCGCCCGTGGAGATGTGCGGGATCGACAGGTTCTTGGCAAGGAACGCGGCCTGCGTTCCCTTGCCCGCACCGGGCGGTCCGACGAGGACGATTCGCATCAGCGGAGGAACCCTTCGTAATTACGCTGCTGGAGCTGGCTCTCGATCTGCTTCACGGTTTCCAGACCCACACCCACGATGATCAGGATGCTCGTCCCGCCGAACGGGAAGTTCTGGTTCGCTCCGAAGCCGGCCAACGCCATCGTCGGCACAAGAGCGATGAGACCCAGGTACAGCGACCCCGGCCAGGTGATCCGGTTGAGCACGTAGCTCAGGTACTCAGCGGTGGGTCGACCGGCGCGAATACCCGGGATGAACCCACCATACTTCTTCATGTTGTCTGCAACTTCCTCGGGGTTGAACGAGATCGCCACGTAGAAGAACGCGAAGAAGACGATCAGGAGGAAGTAGACCGCGATGTAGTACGGGTGGTCGCCCTTGACGAAGTGCTTCTGGATCCAGGTGGCCCAGCCCGCGGTGGACCCGCTGAACTGCACGACCAGCGCCGGGATGTACAGCAGCGACGAGGCGAAGATGACGGGGATGATGCCCGCCTGGTTCACCTTGAGCGGGATGTAGGTCGAGGTACCGCCGTAGGCACGGCGGCCGATCATGCGCTTCGCGTACTGGACCGGGATCCGGCGCTGCGCCTGCTCGACGAAGACCACCAGGCCGACCATCGCGAGGCCGACCAGCATGACGACGCCGAACTCGACCCAGCCGTCGGCGATCTTGCCCTGGAGCTTGATCTGCCACAGCGCGCCGATGAAGCCGGCGGCGATCGAGATGAACATGAGGATCGACATGCCGTTGCCGATGCCGCGGTCGGTGATGAGCTCACCGAGCCACATGACGACGCAGGTACCGGCGGTCATGGTGACCACCATGACGACCGTGGTGAAGATCGACCGGTCGGGAACGATCTGGCTGGCGACCTGGCAGCCCTGGAACAGGGCCCCCGTGCGGGCGGTGGCGACGAGGCCGGTGCCCTGCAGGATCGCGAGCGCGACCGTCAGATAGCGCGTGTACTGAGTGATCTTCGCCGTGCCGGACTGGCCCTCTTTCTTGAGGGTCTCCAGCTTCGGGATGACCACGGTCAGCAGCTGCAGAATGATGCTCGCCGTGATGTACGGCATGATGCCGAGCGCAAAGATCGTGATCTGCAGCAGCGCACCGCCGCTGAACATGTTGACGAGGCCGAACAGCCCATTGCTGCTGCCTGCCTGCTCAACACAGATCTGGACGTTCTTGTAGCTCACGCCGGGTACCGGGATGTGGGACCCGAGCCGGAACAGCACGATGATGCCGAGCGTGAAGAGCAGCTTCTTGCGCAGGTCGGGCGTCTTGAACGCCCGGGCGAACGCGGTGAGCACGGTGCCTCCTGCGACCCCCGCGCTACTGCGTCAGAGGTGACGGTCTGAGGGATCGACGTATACGACAAAGCAAAGGTGCACGCCACCTTACCGGCGAGTGTGCCTCCCGTGGAACGACCAACCGGGGATGCCCCATATGTGAGGCATCCCCGGTCGGGTTTCGAGCTATTCAGCCACTGAAATCGTCTTAGACGAGCTCAGTGACAGAGCCGCCGGCAGCGGCAATCTTCTCCTTGGCGGAGGCGGAAACGGCGTCAACCGAAACCTGCAGCGCCACGGAGAGCTCGCCCTGGCCCAGGACCTTGACGAGGCTGTTCTTGCGAACCGCGCCCTTGGCGACCAGGTCGGCCACCGTGACTTCTCCACCCTCGGGGTAGAGAGCGCCGAGCTTGTCCAGGTTCACGACCTGGAACTCGGTGCGGAACGGGTTCTTGAAGCCCTTGAGCTTCGGCAGACGCATGTGGAGGGGCATCTGCCCGCCCTCGAAGCGCTGCGGGATCTGGTAACGGGCCTTCTGGCCCTTCGTACCACGACCGGCCGTCTTACCCTTCGACGCCTCACCACGACCGACACGGGTCTTCGCGGTCTTGGCGCCGGGGGCGGGACGGAGGTTGTGGGCCTTCAGCGGGCTGTTCTCAGCCATGATTAGTCAACCTCCTCAACCGTCACGAGGTGGCGGACGGTGTGAACCATTCCGCGGAACTCGGGGCGGTCCTCCTTGACGACGACGTCGTTCAGGCGCTTGAGCCCGAGCGAACGCAGCGTGTCGCGGTGGTTCTGCTTGCTGCCGATGTACGACTTCGTCTGCGTGATCTTGAGGCGAGCCATTACGCACCCGCCCCAGCACGTGCACGAAGCAGAGCCGCGGGGGCGACGTCCTCGAGGGGCAGACCACGGCGAGCCGCGATCTCCTCGGGACGCTGCAGGCCCTGGAGGGCCGCCACGGTCGCGTGCACGATGTTGATCGCGTTGGAAGAGCCGAGCGACTTCGACAGGATGTCGTGAACGCCGGCGCACTCCAGCACGGCACGCACCGGACCACCGGCGATAACGCCGGTACCCGGGGAAGCCGGCTTCAGCATGACGACGCCCGCCGCCTTCTCGCCCTGGATCGGGTGAGGGATGGTGCCCTGGATGCGCGGAACCTTGAAGAAGTTCTTCTTGGCTTCCTCGACACCCTTGGCGATGGCCGCGGGAACTTCCTTGGCCTTGCCGTAACCGACACCTACCGTGCCGTCACCGTCGCCCACCACGACCAGCGCGGTGAAGCTGAAGCGGCGACCACCCTTGACAACCTTGGCGACGCGGTTGATCGCGACAACGCGCTCAACGTAAGCGGTCTTCTCGGCGGCAGGGCCACCGTCGCGACCCTTCCGGTCCCGCCGCTCGCCGCCACCGGCACCGCTTCCGCGGCGCTGGGGTCCAGCCATTGGATTACCTCTCTCTGTTACGTCCGTGAGTCCCGGAACCGGGGCTTAGAACTTCAGCCCGGCTTCGCGGGCGGCGTCAGCCAGAGCGGCAATGCGCCCGGCGTATCGGTTGCCACCGCGGTCGAACACGACGGTCTCGACACCCGCAGCCTTGGCACGCTCGGCGACGAGCGCGCCGACAGCCTGGGCCTGGGCGCTCTTGTCGCCTTCGCCACCGCGGATCGAAGCGTCCAGGGTCGACGCGGACGCCAGGGTGTGACCCTGGAGGTCGTCGATGACCTGAGCAACGATGTTGCGGTTGGAACGCGTCACGACGAGGCGCGGACGCTCCGCCGTACCCGAGACGTTCTTGCGGATGCGGATGTGGCGGCGAGCCTTGGCAGCGCGCTTGTACGCGTCGCCCTTGGCGATCTTCACACCGTATGCCATGGCTACTTACCAGCCTTTCCGACCTTGCGGCGGATGACTTCGCCGGCGTACTTGACACCCTTGGCCTTGTACGGGTCGGGCTTCCGCAGCTTGCGGATGTTGGCGGCGACCTCGCCGACCTTCTGCTTGTCGATGCCCTCGACCGAGAACTTGGTCGGCGACTCGACCTTGAAGGAGATGCCCTCGGGCGCCTCCACCAGGATCGGGTGGCTGTAGCCGAGCTGGAACTCCAGGTTGGAGCCCTTCGCGGCCACGCGGTAACCGACACCGCTGATCTCGAGAGCCTTGACGTATCCCGTGGTCACACCGGTGATCATGTTCGCCACCAGCGTGCGGGACAGGCCGTGCAGGGCCTTGTTCTGACGCTCGTCGTTCGGGCGGGTGACGTTCAGAACGCCGTCCTCACCCTTGACGACTGCGATGGGCGCCTTGACGGTGTGCGCGAGGGAACCCTTGGGGCCCTTCACCGCGACCGTCTGGCCATCGATGGTGACGTCCACACCGGCGGGAACCTGGATGGGGAGCTTGCCGATTCGCGACATTGCTTTTCCTCCGTTCCCGACTACCAGACGTAGGCGAGGACTTCCCCACCTACGCCCTTCTTGCCTGCCTGCTGACCGGTCAGAAGACCGTGGGACGTGGAGATGATCGCCACGCCCAGGCCGCCGAGGACCTTCGGCAGGTTGGTGGACTTCGCGTACACGCGCAGACCGGGCTTCGAGATCCGCTTGATGCCCGCAATGGAGCGCTCGCGGTTCGGCCCGAACTTCAGCTCGAGGACGAGGTTCTTGCCGACCTCGGCGTCCTCGACCTTCCAGCCGGTGATGAAACCCTCCTGCTTGAGGATCTCTGCGATGTGCGACTTGATCTTGCTGTGCGGCATCACGACGGTGTCGTGGTACGCCGAGTTAGCGTTACGCAGACGCGTGAGCATGTCTGCGATCGGGTCAGTCATGGTCATGAAGTGGCCTTCGGCCTCTCTCGCCGGGGTTTCCTGTATGCGCCATCCCTCTCCCCACTCAGTGGCGGGACGGGTGCGGTGCGGGGACCTACGGCGTAGTAAGTCGTTATGGGCGGCGGACGCCCAACCACACAAGCCTAAGGCATGCGCGGCCGGGCACCCACCGTCCAGATGCTTACCGAGAGTGCCTGGTACTCCCCAAGTCCTTGCGGACGAGGGTGATTTACCAGGAGCTCTTGGTCACGCCCGGCAGCTCGCCACGGTGAGCCATCTCACGAAGGCAGACGCGGCACAGGCCGAACTTGCGGTACACGGAGTGGGGGCGACCGCAGCGCTGGCAGCGGGTGTACGCACGCACACCGAACTTGGGCTTGCGGGCAGCCTTCGCGATGAGAGCCTTCTTCGCCATCTCGCTTACGCCTCCTTGAAGGGGAAGCCGAGGTGACGAAGGAGGGCACGGCCCTCGTCGTCGTTGGTCGCCGTGGTGACCACGGTGATGTCCATACCCCGGGTACGGTCGATCTTGTCCTGGTCGATCTCGTGGAACATGACCTGCTCCGTGAGACCGAAGGTGTAGTTGCCACGGCCGTCGAACTGCTTCGGCGACAGACCACGGAAGTCACGGATACGCGGCAGCGCGAGCGACAGCGTACGGTCCAGGAACTCCCACATGCGGTCACCACGGAGGGTGACGTGGCAGCCGATCGGCTGACCCTCGCGCAGCTTGAACTGCGCGATGGACTTCCGGGCCTTCGTGACGGCCGGCTTCTGACCGGTGATCGTCGTCAGGTCCTTGATGGCGCCGTCGATCAGCTTGGAGTCGCGGGCGGCGTCGCCCACACCCATGTTGACCACGATCTTCACGAGGCCGGGGATCTGCATGACGTTCTCGTAGGAGAACTCCTCACGCAGCTTGCCCGCGATGTCCTCGCGGTACTTCGTCTTGAGACGCGGAGTGGTAGCCATCAGATGTCCTCACCCGTCCGCTTGGCAACGCGGATCTTGTTGCCCTCGTCGTCGAAGCGGTAGCCGACGCGGGTGACGACCTTCTTGCCGTCCTTCTCCACAACCAGCTGAACGTTGCTGACGTGGACCGGGGCCTCGGTGATCACAATGCCACCGGCCTGGTTCTGCGCAGCCTTGGTGTGCTTCTTGACCCGGTTGACACCCTCGACGAGGACGCGGTTGTCAGCGGGGAAGGCGACGATGACCTTGCCCTGCTTGCCCTTGTCCTTACCGGTGATGACCTGAACCAGGTCGCCCTTCTTGATCTTCATGCTTACAGCACCTCCGGCGCGAGCGAGATGATCTTCATGAACTTCTTCTCGCGCAGCTCACGGCCCACCGGGCCGAAGATACGGGTGCCGCGAGGGTCGCCGTCGTTCTTCAGAATGACGGCGGCGTTCTCGTCGAAGCGGATGTACGAGCCGTCCTGGCGGCGGCGCTCCTTGACGGTGCGAACGATGACCGCCTTGACGACGTCACCCTTCTTCACGTTGCCACCGGGGATCGCATCCTTGACGGTGGCGACGATGACGTCACCGATGCCCGCGTAGCGGCGACCGGAACCACCGAGAACACGGATGCAAAGGATCTCCTTCGCACCAGTGTTGTCGGCGATACGCAGTCGCGACTCCTGCTGGATCACGTGTATCTCCTGTTTGTCTGCCGGTTCCCGGCGGGGGCTTCACTACGAGAGCGGAGCCCCCACCGAGCCTGGCGGAACGAATCTGAGGGAAACCCCTCAGATAATTACTTGGCCTTCTCGAGGATCTCGACGATGCGCCAGCGCTTGCTCGCCGACAGCGGACGCGTCTCCATGATGAGGACGCGGTCGCCGACGCCGGCAGCGTTCTGCTCGTCGTGCGCCTTGAGCTTGTTCGTACGGCGGATGACCTTGCCGTACAGGGCGTGCTTCACGCGGTCCTCGACGGCGACGACGACGGTCTTGTCCATCTTGTCGCTGACGACCAGACCCTCACGGGTCTTGCGGAAACCGCGCTCGGTCTTGTTCTCAGTCACGTTGTTCTCGCTCATCAGGCGCTCTCCACCGTCTCGATACCGAGCTCACGCTCGTGCATCAGGGTGTAGATGCGAGCGATGTCCTTGCGGACGGACCTGAGCCGGCCGTTGTTCTCCAGCTGACCCGTGGCCGCCTGGAAGCGGAGCTTGAACAGCTCCTCCTTGGCCTCGCGCAGCTTGCCAACGAGCTCCTCGTTGCCGAGCTCACGCAGCTCGGACGCCTTGGTTCCCGTCGCCATCACGACTCACCTGCCTCGCGCCGAACAATCCGGCACTTCATCGGAAGCTTGTGAGCAGCGCGGGTGAGCGCCTCACGAGCAATCTTCTCGTTCGGGTAGGACAGCTCGAACATGACCCGACCCGGGTGCACGTTGGCGATCCACCACTCGGGAGAACCCTTACCGGAACCCATGCGGGTCTCGGCAGGCTTCTTCGTCAGCGGGCGGTCCGGGTAGATGTTGATCCAGACCTTGCCGCCACGCTTGATGTGGCGGGTCATCGCAATACGAGCCGCCTCGATCTGGCGGTTCGTCACGTACGCCGGGGTCAGCGCCTGGATGCCGTACTCGCCGAACGTGACCTCAGTACCGCCCTTCGCCATACCACTGCGCTTGGGGTGGTGCTGCTTGCGGTGCTTGACCCTACGAGGGATCAGCATGTCGGTCAGGCCTCCGTTCCGGTGCTCTCGGCCGGAGCGGCGGCGGGAGCGTCGGCCTTGGGGGCCTCGGCACCAGCAGCCTGCTGCGGCTTGCGGCCACCACGGCCGCCGCGCTCGCCACCACGGCCACCACGGCCTGCGGGACGGTCGCCAGCGCCCTGCGCGCCACGGGCCGGGCGGTTACCCGCACGGGCCGCAGCGTTCTCGGCGCGAACCTCGGCGATGTTCTTGACGTCGCCCTTGTAGATCCAGACCTTCACACCGATACGGCCGAAGGTGGTCTTGGCCTCGAAGAAGCCGTAGTCCACGTTCGCGCGGAGGGTGTGCAGCGGCACACGGCCTTCGCGGTAGAACTCGGAGCGGGACATCTCGGCGCCGCCGAGACGGCCGCCACACTGGATCTTGATGCCCTTGGCGCCGGCCTTCATCGTGCCCTGCATGCTCTTACGCATGGCGCGACGGAAGGAGACGCGGGAGGAGAGCTGCTCGGCAACGGCCTGGGCAACCAGCTGAGCGTCGAGCTCGGGGTTCTTGACCTCGAGGATGTTCAGCTGGACCTGCTTGCCCGTGAGCTTCTCGAGGTCACCGCGGATGCGGTCGGCCTCGGCGCCACGGCGGCCGATGACGATGCCCGGACGAGCGGTGTGGATGTCCACACGCACGCGGTCACGGGTGCGCTCGATCTCAACCTTCGAGATGCCGGCGCGCTCCATGCCGGACGTCATCATCCGACGGATGGCGACGTCTTCCTTGACGTAGTCCTTGTACAGCTTGTCGGCGTACCAACGCGACTTGAAGTCGGTGGTGATGCCGAGCCGGAACCCGTGCGGGTTTACCTTCTGGCCCATTACCGGGAACCTTCCTTGCTGCTGACGACCACGGTGATGTGGCTGGTCCGCTTGCGGATCCGGTAGGCACGGCCCTGGGCACGCGGACGGAACCGCTTCAGGGTCGGGCCCTCGTCCACGTACGCCTCGCTGATGACCAGCGTAGAGGCGTCCGGGTGGTTGTAGTTGTGTGCGGCGTTGGCAATGGCGCTGTCCAGCACCTTGCCGACCGGCACGCTCGCGGCCTGCGGGGCGAAACGCAGGACCGCCTGAGCCTCCGTGGCATCCATGCCACGGATAAGGTCCACCACTCGGCGGGCCTTCATGGGCGTGACGCGGATGTACCGCGCCTGGGCCCTGGCTTCCATGGTTGTCCCTTCGGTGTAAGTCATAGTCGTAACCACCCCGCCTTTAGCGGCGCTTCGACTTCCGGTCGTCCTTGACGTGGCCGCGGAAGGTGCGAGTCGGCGAGAACTCGCCGAGCTTGTGGCCGACCATCGACTCGGTGACGAACACCGGGACGTGGGTCTTGCCGTTGTGCACCGCGATGGTGTGACCCAGCATGCTGGGGATGATCATCGAGCGACGGGACCAGGTCTTGATGACGTTCTTGGTGCCGGCTTCGTTCTGGACGTCCACCTTCTTTACGAGGTGGTCGTCGACGAAGGGCCCCTTCTTGAGACTGCGCGGCATCTAAACCCGCTCCTAGCGCTTCTTGTTCGTCTTGCGGCGGCGGACGATGTACTTGCTCGAAGCCTTCTTCGGCGAGCGAGTACGACCCTCCTTCTGACCCCACGGGGAGACCGGGTGGCGACCACCACTGGTCTTGCCCTCACCACCACCGTGCGGGTGGTCAACCGGGTTCATCGCGACACCGCGGACGGACGGGCGAACGCCCTTCCAGCGCATGCGGCCGGCCTTGCCCCAGTTGATGTTCGACTGCTCGGCGTTGCCGACCTCGCCGACGGTGGCGCGGCAGCGCGCGTCGACCAGGCGGATCTCACCGGAAGGCATACGAAGGTGGGCCATCGTGCCCTCCTTCGCCAGCAGCTGCACGGAGGCACCCGCGGAACGGGCGAACTTGGCGCCACCACCGGGACGGAGCTCGATCGCGTGGATCGTGGTACCGACCGGGATGTTACGGAGGGCCAGGTTGTTGCCCGGCTTGATGTCGGCCGTGGGGCCGTTCTCAATCCGGTCGCCCTGCTTCAGCGCCTTCGGCGCGATGATGTAGCGCTTCTCGCCGTCCGCGTAGTGCAGGAGCGCGATGCGCGCGGTGCGGTTGGGGTCGTACTCGATGTGCGCGACCTTGGCCGGCACGCCGTCCTTGTCGTGACGACGGAAGTCGATCACGCGGTAGGCGCGCTTGTGTCCACCACCCTGGTGGCGAACGGTGATCCGACCGGTGTTGTTACGGCCGCCCTTGCTGTGCAGGGGGCGAACCAGCGACTTCTCCGGCGTGGACCGCGTGATCTCGACAAAGTCGGCGACGCTGGAGCCACGACGGCCCGGGGTCGTCGGCTTGTACTTGCGGATACCCATTTCTCAGTCCTCGTCCGATTCCGGACGACTAGACCTCCGTTAGGAGGCCTGGCCGCCGAAGATGTCGATACGGTTGCCCTCGGCAAGGGTCACGATGGCGCGCTTGGTGTTCGCACGCTTGCCGAAACCGGTCTTGGTGCGCTTGCGCTTACCCTGACGGTTGATCGTGTTGACCCCGGTGACCTTGACCGAGAAGACCGCTTCCACGGCCTGCTTGATCTGGGTCTTGTTGGCGCCGGGCGCGACGATGAACGTGTACTTGTTCTCGTCCAGCAGCGCGTAGCTCTTCTCCGAGACAACCGGCTTGATCAGCAGGTCGCGCGGGTCAGTGAAGGTCTTGCTGGTAACGGTCGCCTCAGACATCAGGCGTCGCTCCCTTCGGTCTCATCGGCCTTGGGGCCAGACACGAAGGACTCGAAAGCGGCCTGAGTGAAGACCACGTCGTCAGAGACGATCACGTCGTACGTGTTCAGCTGGCCCGGCTCCAGGATGTGAACCTGGGGCAGGTTGCGGGCGGACAGCCACGCGGCCTCGTCGGCGCGCTCGACGACCAGGAGCAGGTTCTTGCGCTCCGAGATCTTGCCGAACAGCGTCTTGGCGGCCTTCGTGGAGGCGGAACCCTCGACCACGCCGGTGACGACGTGGATGCGGGAGTGACGCGCACGGTCCGAGAGGGCACCGCGGAGGGCGGCGGCCTTCATCTTCTTCGGGGTCCGCTGGGAGTAGTCACGCGGCTGCGGGCCGTGGACAACGCCACCGCCGACGAACTGCGGCGCACGGGTCGAACCCTGGCGCGCGCGGCCGGTGCCCTTCTGGCGGTACGGCTTGCGGCCACCACCACGGACTTCGCCACGACGCTTGGTCTTGTGCGTGCCCTGACGGGCAGCAGCCAGCTGAGCGACAACGACCTGGTGGATCAGCGGAACGCTGGTCTTCGCGTCGAAGATCTCCGCGGGGAGCTCGACGGTACCGGCCTTGTCGCCTGCCGGCGAAAGGATGTCAATGGTGCTCATTACCTCAAGCCCCCTTGGCCGCGGTACGGACCAGGACGAGGCCGCCGTTCGGACCGGGGACCGCACCCTTGATGAGGAGCAGACCCTTCTCCGCGTCAACCGCGTGGATGGTCAGGTTCTGGGTGGTGACGCGCTCGTTACCCATGCGACCGGCCATGCGCATGCCCTTGAAGACACGCCCAGGGGTGGCACAGCCACCGATCGAACCGGGGGAGCGGTGCTTGCGCTGCACACCGTGACCGGCGCCGAGGCCCCGGAAGTTGTGCCGCTTCATGACACCGGCGAAGCCCTTGCCCTTGCTGTTGCCCGTGACGTCAACCTTGACGCCGGACTCGAACACCTCAGCAGTGATCTCCTGGCCGAGCGTGTACTCGCTGGCGTCGGAGGTGCGGAGCTCCACCAGGTGGCGGCGGGGGGTCACGTCGGCCTTGGCGAAGTGGCCCTTGAGGGGCTTGTTCACCTTGCGCGGGTCGATCTCGCCGAAGGCGATCTGGACCGACTCGTAGCCGTCGATGTCGTTCGTACGGACCTGGGTAACGACGCAGGGTCCGGCCTTGACCACGGTCACCGGGACGACACGGTTGTTCTCGTCCCAGACCTGGGTCATGCCGAGCTTCTCGCCCAGGACGCCCTTGATCTGCTTTGCCATCTTCTCGACGCCTCTCAGAGCTTGATCTCGATGTCAACGCCGGCCGGAAGGTCCAGGCGCATCAGCGAGTCAACGGTCTTGGGGGTCGGGTCGAGGATGTCGATCAGGCGCTTGTGCGTGCGCATCTCGAAGTGCTCGCGCGAGTCCTTGTACTTGTGCGGCGACTTGATGACGCAGTACACGTTCTTCTCAGTGGGCAGCGGCACCGGGCCCGCGACCGACGCACCAGTGCGCGTCACCGTCTCGACGATCTTCTTCGCCGAGGAATCGATGACCTCGTGGTCGTAGGCCTTGAGCCGGATGCGGATCTTCTGTCCCGCCATGGCTACTCCGTAGTCCTGTCTGTATGTGGAAACGCTCTGGCTCTCGGTCGGCTGCGGGACGGATCCCGCGGCTTCTCTCCGACCCACGCGGTCGGGCGTGTCGCACTCCCTCTACAGAAAATTCCCATACGGAAATTCCCTCGTCCAAGGGGGTGCGGTCCCTGTGACCGCGTTTCGGGGGAGAAACACCCACCGAGTGCCTGGTGGGCACCGTGCTGACACTTCCCAGAAGATTCCCGTACGTCCGTCCCCATTGCTGCCCCGAGAGGCAGATTAAGGACGACGAGTACTGTGGGACTCGCTTCCGGTCCTCCCGGCGGGAGGCGCGCAGCATCGGCACTCAGCCGAGCAACTTGAGTAGTCTGCCATACGAGGCACGTACCTGGCTAATCGGGCCGAAGAGAATACCCCGCCACGCTGAGTGGTCAAACCGCACCACGCGCATCGCCCGGCGGGGCTCTCCCCCGGTCAGGAGCGGGTGACCGTGCCGCACCCTTCGCCCTTGATGTCCCTGCTGCGGTCGTACGGATCCACGGCGGGCCCGGTGGGCGCCGGCCCGGCCGGCGTCTCCCGCGGGAAGTCCGGGTGCAGGAAACCGTCGGCCGAATCACATCCGACGTTCGACCACTCGGAGACGTACTTGCGCAGCTGGAGCCGGCCCCGGGTGGCCTCCCAGCGCGCCGGGTCGAGCAGGCTCAGGGTGATCTGCCGGCGCACGATGGTGCGCTGCACGCTCGTGCCCCCGTCCGTCATGGGGTGGACGAAGGTGTAGTCCGTCACCACGAGCAGTTCCCCGGGCTCCCCCTGCTCCGCGCGCATGCTGCCGCGCACCTTGACCACGTCGCCGACCGGCTTGACCTTCGCCGGGTCGAAGCGGGTGAAGAGCAGCACCGGGGTGTTCTCCGCGGTGGGCTTCGTCAGGGACTGCTCCAGCCGCTGCGGGACCTCCGGCTGGCGGGGATCCAGGATCGCCAGGGCGGCGGCCGGCCGCTCCCCGCGCAGGGTCGCCGGGTCGAGGTTGGCCGCGATCAGGAACTGCCTGGCCTTCTCCAGCGCCTCCGCGACCTGCTGCTCGGACGTCCCGCCGACGGCCGTGGCCTCGGGTACCTCGATTCCGGCGGCCCCGTCGGCCCACTGGAGGGCCGGGGAGCCGCGGAAAGGTTCCTGCAGAGTCGGCCGGTCCGGGTCCACGACCGCCGGGGGCGCGGTCGGACGTACGGACTCCGCGGGCAGTGGAGCAGCGTTCTTCGCCTCCTGGCGGGCGTCCGCCTTGCCGGTGATCCGGTCGATCACCAGCTCGGGCCGTACGGCGATCAGCGCCAGCCCGGCGATCAGTACGACGGCCAGGGCGGCCCCCAGTCGCCCCGGGCGCCGGCGCCCCTGCCGGGCGGGCCCGGTGCGCCATCCCGGCGGCTCCTGGCCCTGCGTCGCGCGCAGCCGCTCGGTGACCATCCGCGCCCGTGCGGAGGGCTCCCTCGGCGCCGCGCCCGTCCCCGCGGCGGCCTCCTCCTGGAACCGGCGCCATTCCTCGTCGGAGACGCCCGCTCCGCCGTTGTCGCCGTGGTTGTCGTTTCCCATGTCCTGTCCCCCTGCGTACCGTGCCGTCGAGCACGTGAGAGGCCCCGCACCCTCCGGTGCGGGGCCTCTCACGTGCAAAGAAGTACCTTGGCCCCCTCGGCCGGGATGCGACCCGGCCCTACTTCTTCGCCGCCTTCTCCCTTTCCTTCTGCTCCTGCTCTTCCTTCTGCAGCTCCGACGCCGGCGCCTTGCGCCCGCAGACGGCCTTCCAGTTCAGCGGGCCGATGCCGCCGCACCAGATCTCGCCGTCGTCGGCGTTCTGCTTCCAGTCGTTGGTGACGATGTCGGCGCACTTCTTCTTGTCCGGCGCGAAGCGCGGGCAGGTGCCGTCCGCCTTCTTGATGGTGTGGGCCCGCCAGGCGTCGATGCCCATCGTCATGTTGTCGGACTGCGGCATGTACCGGTTGACCGACCAGGACGCGCCCATCGTGGCGAACAGCGCGATCGCGCACACCATGCCGGCCGCGAGCTGCGCGACGACCCGCCGGGGCACGACGCGCGCGGCCGGGGCCGCGCCGCTCGGCCGCAGGGTGCGCTCGGCCCAGCCGGAGCCCCGGTTGACCACCGCCATCATGCCGAGGACGGCCAGGATCATCAGGCAGTACATGATGATCCACGTGGTGCGCGGGAAGAGCTGCACGGCCTTGTCGTGCGCCATGTGCGAGGCGAACCAGAAGCGCGCCAGCCAGGCGCCCGCCAGCGTGGCGGCGGCGGTCAGGACCATGATGTTGCGCAGCCCCAGGCCGACGCCCAGGCCCACGGCGAACAGCAGCAGCAGGGCGAAGCCGCTCTGGCCGGCCATCTCGCCGGCCACCGGCCAGGTCTGGTACTCCAGCTTCCCCGAGCGGTCGGACACCCAGCCCAGCACGTACGCCGGGTCGACGTACACGGCCAGGAAGGCGTAGCGGTCCGGCGTCTGGGAACCGAGCCGGGCCATCTGGTAGATCAGCGGGGCGCCCACGGCGCCGGCCGTCACCAGGGTGGCGCCGACGAACGCGGCGCTCCGCTTGACCACCGCCTTGCCGGCGCGCCACGGGAAGATGCACAACGCCAGCAGGAACATGCCGGGCGCGGCCCAGACGTACCAGCCGGAGTACCAGAGGAAGACCACGCCGAAGACGAGGCCGAGGACCGCGCCGCGCAGCAGCGTCGCGCGCAGCGGCCGGTCACCGCTGCGGCGCATCTCGCGCAGGGTGTACCCGAGCAGCGGCAGCAGGACGAGCATGCTGGCGTGGCTGTACGGACGGATCGGGTCCATGAAGAGGACGGCCGACGGCACCGCGATCAGCAGCGCCCAGAACGGCCGGAGCAGCAGCCGCCAGGCCAGGTACGTCATCGGGCCCGCGATGGCGGTGAAGAAGATCTGGAAGTCCTTGAGGGCGAACCCGGTCCCGCCGGCGCCGTCGTAGCGGAGCTTCGCCCAGACGGCCATCAGGCCGGGGAAGAGCGGCGGGTAGATGCCCGACGGGCCCTCGCCGTGCAGGAACGAGTTGGCCATGGCGATCAGGGCGCTCGGGTCGCCCTCCTGGCCGCCGAGGCCCCAGGGGGTACCGCGCAGCGCGACGACCACGCCGCCCGCCACCACACCGGTGGCGAGACCGGCCAGGGCGGCGCACACCAGGCGCTTCGCCAGCTGGTGGCGGTGCAGGGTGCCGCGGTAGGCGGTGTAGAGCAGGATCGCGAGCAGCGGCAGGCCGAGTACGGCCGCGTACTGCTGGAGCTTGGCGAGACCGCTGACCTGACCGATGCGGACGAGCGGGTTCACGCTGATGTGCGTGCTCAGCAGCGTGAACCCGAGGGCTGCCACCAGACTGACGACGACCTCGGCCAGGACCAGCACCCACCGCCGGGACAGCCACGCCTCGCCCCGGGAGGGGGACAAGTGGCCCTTGCCTTGCGCCGGTTCGGCAGGCCGCTGCGCCGGAGCGCCGGCCTCACCGACCTCCTCGGTGGCCAGGTGTGTCATCTCAGTCCGTTTCATGGTGGGCGGAGTCGGATCAGTTCTGGCCGGAGGTGAAGGCGTGCTTCGCCAGCGTACGAGCGCCCTCCTTGTGTCCGCGGCGCAGGGCTCCGGGGAGCATCGTCAGCGCGTGCAGACGGGAGGCGCTGTGGAAGCGCGCCGCGCGGGCCGCCTTCGGCCAGCCGCGGGCGTCCATGCGCGCGGCGACCGCGGAGAAGTACCGCTCGGCCTCGGCGAAGCGGGTGCCGGAGAAGGCCTGTACCGAGGACTCGCTGACCGCGTGGCGGCGGTACTGGAACACGGTGGTGGAGTTGTCGATGACCATCTGCTCGCCGTCTTCGAGCAGGTCGACGACGAGCGCGAGGTCCTGGATCACCGAGTAGTCGTCGCGGAAGTTCACCTTGCGCAGGGCCTCGCCGCGCCAGGCGATCGACGGGAAGTAGAGCCAGTTGCCGCGCAGCACGCTGGCGGCCAGCTCCTCACCGGCCATCAGTCGGCGGCCCTTCACCTGCGGTGCGTACAGCCGCTTCTTGGTGTTGTCCGCGAGGCCCGCGGTCACCCGGCCGTCACCGTCGATGACTTCGACGCCCGGCTGGACCATGCCGATGCCCGGGTGGGCCCCGACGATCCCGCGCACGGTCTCCAGGTAGTGCGGGTGCAGCAGGTCGTCGCAGCCCATGATGACGACGTAGTCGGCCTCGGACAGCTGCACGCACTTCTGGAAGTTCTTGGTGATGCCGAGGTTCTGCTCGTTGCGCGTGTAGTGGACCCGGTCGTCACCGAGCTGCGCGAACCAGCCGGGTACCTCGGGCTCCTTGCCGTCGTCGATCACGACGAGGCGGAAGTCCCGGTCCGTCTGCGCCAGGACGCTGCGGACGGCGTCCTGCATCAGCTGTACGTCCCCGTAGTAGGGGAGCATGAAGTCGAAGGTCACCATGGACTTCAGGCCTTCACGGAGTCGGAGTCGGAGCCGGCCTCGGCCTTGGCGCCGGCGGCGGAGTCCGGGGCGGCGGCCTGCGCCACGACGGCGTCCGCACCCAGGCGCTCGTCGTTGTGCCGGACACCCTCGTTGATGGCCACCGTCCGGGCGAGGTCGGTGATCTTCTTCTCCAGCGAGCGGAAGCGCAGGAAGGTGTTGAGCGTGAGGAAGCCCATCGCGAGCACCATCACGTACAGCACCAGGTCGGTGCCACGGCCGACGCCCAGCTGCTGCGCGAGCCAGGTGACGTCGGTCGGGCGGAGCACCGCGTACACGTTGACGATGACGAACGCCGAGAACGCGATGCGCTTCCACGCCCGGTTCTTCGCCTGGCCCCAGGTCCGGATGAACATGAGCGCCATCGACACGGAGCCGACGATCAGCAGCAGCTGGATCCAGAAGTACTTCATCGACGCCCACGCTCCCGCAGCGAAATGTCAAAAAGGATGTTGACGCCGTTGATCAGGGACTGACCCTTGGCGCGTGAGTAGTCGGTGTAGAGGATGTCCACCGGTACCTCGGTGACGCGCAGCGTGGAGCCGGCGAGGAAGCCGACGAGCTCGGACGCGTGGGCCATGCCGTTCATGGTGATGTTCAGCTGCTCGGCGGCCTCCCGGCCCAGCACGCGCAGACCGTTGTGCGCGTCGGTGAGCTTGAGCTTGCGCGCGGTCGGGCTGACGGCGGCGGCCGTGCGCAGCACGACCTGCTTGATCCACGGCACCTGGCCGTTCTGCTCGATGAAGCGGGAGCCGAGCACGACGTCGGCCTCGTCGCGGCGGAGCACCGCGACCATCGTCTCGACGTCCTTGGTCTGGTGCTGACCGTCGGCGTCGAAGGTGGCGAAGTAGCGGGCGCCGGGCTGGGCGAGCGCGTAGGTGAGGCCGGTCTGAAGGGCCGCGCCCTGGCCGAGGTTGACCGGGTGGCGCACCAGGTGGGCACCGGTCGTCGCTATGTGCTTGGCCGAGTCGTCGGTGCTGCCGTCGTCGACGACGACGATGTTGGGGAACGTTTTGCGGGCCCCCTCGACCACGTCGGCGATCACCTGGCCCTCGTTATAGGCCGGTATGACCAGCCAGACATCGTCGTATTGGGACACGGTAGCTCCAGCGGAATGTGGCACATACGAGTGCTCGGTGATCGGTGTGACGTCGTGGGGAGGCATGGTCATTTCCCGGCCGCGCCCACGCCCGGGGGGCCTGCGTCGGCCATCTGCCGGGGTGCTTCACCGGCTGCGGCCGCGGCTCCGGGGAAGCTCAGCCTGAGGGCTGCCAGCATAGCGAGGACGGTGGCGGTGGAGCCGAGGGCGTAGGCGAGGATCACGCGCACGGCCACGTCGCCGGGGACCAGGGTGGTGCCCACCAGCACTGCGGTACCGACGGCCCAGCAGAGCAACTGCAGGTTGTGCCGCTTGAATACCATGAGCGCCTGTCCGAGGACCATCGCGAACATGTACGCCACGGTGCCGGCGGACAGCAGGAAGAAGTCGAGGCGGTCGAGCACCGGGTCCTCGGTGCCGAAGAGCACCTCGATGAGCCAGGGGCCGAGGACCGTGGCGGGCACCCCGCCGAGCAGGCCGAGCGCTCCGACGACCATGCCGATCCGGCGCAGCATCGCCCAGAAGGCCACCCGGTCGCCGGCCGTGAACGCGGCGGTGAGGCCGCTGAGCAGCGAGGCCTGGAGCGAACCGAAGACGAAGAGGGGCACCCGTGCCAGGACCAGGGCGCTCAGCAGCGCCGCGATCAGCGCGCTGTCGGACGGGGCCAGCAGCTTGGTGCTCATCACGGCCGCGTTGACGACCAACTGGGACAGCAGGGTCGCGCAGACCAGCAGGCCCAGGCCGTTGCACAGCTCGCGCCAGGCGATCGGCTCGCCGGGCCCGACCGCGCGCAGCAGCGCGGGCAGCGTGACCAGCGTCGCGACGACGGGCGCGACGGCGAGGATGAGGCTGAAGGCCAGCGCCGAGTGCATCCCGAACAGCGCGCAGCCGAAGGCGAGCACGATCCGCAGGCCGCCGTCGACGGCGAGCTGGGCACCGTACGCGCCGAAGCGGCCGAGGCCGGCGAGGACCCCACGGGTGAGGTAGCAGACGGCCATGCCGGTGAAGGCCCCGCCGAGCGCGGCCACCAGGCCGCGGTCCCCGTGGAACAGCAGGTCGGCGATGGGCTGCGCGCCGAGGCCGAGTACGAGCAGGGTCGCGCCGAGGATCCCCGCGGTGAGCAGGGTCGCGCGGCGCAGCACCGGGGCGGCGCCCTGGCCCAGGACCGCCCGGGCGGAGACGATCCGGGTGAGCTCCTGCTCGACGGGGAAGAAGACGCCGATGCCGATGGACATCACGATCGTCCACAGGACCGACACGTTCGCCTGGGCGTCGGTGCTCAGGCTGTGACCGGCCACGCCCAGGTGGACGTACGAGGCCGCGCCGAGCACGACGGTGCCGCCGGCCACCGCGACGGTGCCCGGCGGCAGCGCCGCGCTCAACTTGGTCAGCAGGGTTTTCATCCCGCCCGGCCGTCCCGGGCCGCTCCGGCCAGTGCCTTGAAGGCGGGGGTGGCGAGGGCCTCGGCCAGCTGTTCGCGCCAGTCGGCGAGCGGGGCCATTCCCGCTTCGTCCCAGCGGTCGTGCGCGAGCACGCTGAAGGCGGGGCGGACGGCGGGGCGGACGAACGCCTCGGAGGTCGTCGGCCGGATCCGCTCGGGGTCGAGCCCGCTCAGCCGGTAGGTCTCGCGGGCGAGCCCCATCCAGGTGGTCCGGCCGCTCGCGGTGCCGTGGTAGATCCCGCCCATGGCCCAGCCCTTCAGCGCGGCCTGGCCGAGCTCGACGAGCCGGCGGGCCAGTGCGTAGGACCAGGTGGGCTGGCCGTGCTGGTCGTCGACGACGTCGAGGGTGTCCCGCTGGGCGGCCAACTTCAGCATGGTGGCGACGAAGTTGGGGCCGTGCTCGCCGTACAGCCAGGCGGTGCGGACCACGTAGCCGTCCTGCGGCAGCAGTTCGGTGACGGCCTGCTCGCCGACCAGCTTGGAGCGGCCGTACGCGTTCACGGGCCCGGTGGCGGTGTCCTCGCGGTACGGCTCCGAGGCGTCGCCGGGCAGCACGTAGTCGGTGGAGACGTGGAGCAGGCGCACATGGGCGGCGGCGCAGGCCTCGGCGAGGACGCGCACGCCGGTGCCGTTGACGGCGGTGGCGGCTTCCTCGGCGGTCTCGGCGCCGTCCACGTCGGTCCACGCGGCGCAGTTCACGACCACGGTGAAGCCCTCGACCGCGGCCCGGACGGCCGCCGGGTCGGTGATGTCGAGGTCGGCTCGGCGCAGGCCCACGGCCTCGATCCGGGCGCGCTTCAGGACGGCCAGGACGTCCTGGCCGAGCATCCCGGCGGCACCGGTGACGAGCCAGCGCCCGGCTCGCGGGTCGGTCCTCACTTCTGCAGGGCCGCCTTCGCCTTCAGGGGCTCCCACCAGGCGCGGTTCTCGCGGTACCAGTCGATGGTGGCCTTGATGCCGTCCTCGAAGGTGACCTGCGGGGCGTAGCCCAGCTCGGCGCCGATCTTGCTGATGTCGATGGAGTAGCGGAGGTCGTGGCCCTTGCGGTCCTCGACCTGCTCGACCATCTCCCAGCCGAGGCCGGCGGCCTCCAGCAGGACGCCGGTGAGCTCCTTGTTGGTGAGCTCGGTGCCGCCGCCGATGTTGTAGACCTCGCCGGCGCGGCCCTTGCGCATGGCCAGGTCGATGCCGCGGCAGTGGTCGGAGACGTGCAGCCAGTCGCGGACGTTGCCGCCGTTGCCGTACAACGGGACCTTCTTGCCGTCCATCAGGTTCGAGACGAACAGCGGGATGACCTTCTCCGGGAACTGGTAGTGCCCGTAGTTGTTGGAGCAGCGGGTGACCACCACGTCCATGCCGTGGGTGCGGTGGTAGGCCAGCGCCAGCAGGTCGGACGACGCCTTGGAGGCGGAGTACGGGGAGTTGGGCACCAGCGGCCACTCCTCCGTCCAGGAGCCCTCGCTGATCGAGCCGTAGACCTCGTCGGTGGAGATGTGGACGAAGCGGCCGACGCCGTGCTTGCGTGCGGAGTCGAGCAGCACCTGGGTGCCCACGACGTTGGTCATCACGAACGGGCCCGCGCCGGCGATCGAGCGGTCCACGTGGGACTCGGCGGCGAAGTGCACGACGACGTCGTGACCGGGCATGACCTGGTCGACGGCCTCGGCGTCGCAGATGTCGCCCTTGACGAAGGTGTAGCCGGGGTGGTCCGCGACCGGAGCGAGGTTGGCCTCGACGCCCGAGTAGGTCAGCTTGTCGAAGACAGTGATCTGCGCCGTGGCATCTGCACCGAGCTGCTGGCGGACGAATTCTGAACCGATGAAGCCGGCGCCGCCGGTCACGAGGATGCGCATAATACGAAGAGTCTAGCGGCCTGCCGAACGTCACATTCCCTTGGCTCGGCTCCCCCGTGCGCTCTCGCATAGGGTTCACCCATGCGTGGAATCCTTTTGGCCGGTGGCACCGGATCGCGACTCTGGCCGTTGACCCGGGCAGTCTCGAAGCAGCTGCTGCCCGTCTTCGACAAGCCGATGATCTATTACCCCCTCTCCACCCTGGTGATGGCGGGGATCAGCGAAATTCTGATCATCACCACCCCGGAAGACCGCGACCAGTTCGAGCGACTGCTCGGCGACGGTTCGCAGTTCGGCCTGCGGCTGGAGTACGCCGTCCAGGAGCGCCCGGAGGGCATCGCCCAGGCCTTCGTCCTGGGCGCCGACTTCATCGGTGACGAGTCCGTCGCACTGATCCTCGGCGACAACATCTTCCACGGCAGCGGCCTCGGCACCCGCCTCGCCCAGCACACCGGCGCCAAGGGCGGCCGCGTGTTCGCGTACCCGGTGGCCGACCCCACCGCTTACGGCGTGGTCGAGTTCGACGAGAACGGCCAGGCCATCTCCATCGAGGAGAAGCCGGAGAAGCCCAAGTCCCGCTACGCGGTGCCGGGTCTCTACTTCTACGACAACCAGGTCGTCGAGATAGCCCGCGGCCTGAAGCCCAGCGCCCGCGGCGAGCTGGAGATCACCGCCGTCAACGACGCGTACCTCCAGGCCGGCGAGCTGAACGTCACCATCCTCGACCGCGGTACCGCCTGGCTGGACACCGGCACCTTCGTCTCGATGGTCCAGGCCTCCGAGTTCGTCCGCGTGATCGAGGAGCGTCAGGGCTTCAAGATCGGCTGCATCGAGGAGGCGGCCTGGCGGGCCGGCCTGATCGACTCCGCCCAGCTGCGCGCGCTCGCCGAGCCCCTCACCAAGAGCGGCTACGGCAACTACCTGCTGACTCTGCTCGACGAGGAGGACGCCCGATGAAGTTCCGCGAGCTCTCCATCGCGGGCGCCTTCGAGGTCACCCCGCAGCTGCACGGCGACCCGCGCGGCCTGTTCACCGAGTGGTACCGCTTCGACCGGCTGGCCGAGGTCGTCGGCCACCCGCTGAACCTGGCGCAGGCGAACCTCTCGGTCTCCTCCGCGGGCGTGGTCCGCGGCATCCACTTCGCCGACGTGCCGCGCGGCCAGGCCAAGTACGTGAGCTGCGTGCGCGGCGCCGTCCTCGACGTCATCGTCGACCTGCGGGTCGGCTCCCCCACCTTCGGCAAGTGGGAAGGCGTCCGCCTGGACGACGTGGACCGTCGTGCGGTCTACATCCCCGAGGGCCTGGGCCACGGCTTCTGCGCGCTGAGCGACGACGCGACGCTTTCGTACCTCTGCTCGGAGACGTACAACCCGACCGGCGAGCACTCGGTCCACCCCCTCGACCCCGACCTGGGCATCGAGTGGCCGGCGGACGTCCCGCTGCTGTCCGCCCGCGACGAGGCCGCCCCGTCGCTGGCCGAGGCGATCGAGACCGGGCTGCTGCCCGACCACGCCGCCTGCCTGGAGTTCACCGAGTCCCTGCGCGTGAACTGACCCGCCGCACGTACGAGAGAGGGCCGCACCCCCGGACAGGGGTGCGGCCCTCTCTCGTACGTGGGCCCGCTCTGTACCCGGGCCCGCTCTCGTACCCGGGCCCGCGCGCGGCCCCGTAACGCCGAAGGGCCCCGCCCCACCGCCGAGGCGGTGGGCCGGAGCCCTTCAGTGCAACTTGGTGCCCGATTCAACGAGCTACCAGGTCAGAGCACGAATTACTTCGTGATCTTGGTGACCTGGCCGGCGCCCACGGTACGACCACCCTCACGGATGGCGAACTTCAGGCCCTCCTCCATGGCGACCGGCTGGATCAGCGCGACCGACATCTCGGTGTTGTCGCCCGGCATGACCATCTCCGTGCCGGCCGGCAGGGTGACGACACCCGTGACGTCCGTGGTACGGAAGTAGAACTGCGGACGGTAGTTGTTGAAGAACGGGGTGTGACGGCCACCCTCGTCCTTCGACAGGATGTAGGCCTGGGCCTCGAACTCGGTGTGCGGGGTGACCGAACCGGGCTTGATGATGACCTGGCCGCGCTCGACGTCCTCGCGCTTGATGCCGCGGAGGAGCAGACCGACGTTCTCGCCGGCCTGGCCCTCGTCGAGCAGCTTGCGGAACATCTCGATACCGGTGACCGTGGTGGTGGTCTTCTCTTCCTTGATACCGATGATGTCGACGGTCTCGTTGACCTTCAGGACACCACGCTCGATACGGCCGGTGACGACCGTACCGCGACCGGTGATCGTGAAGACGTCCTCGACGGGCATGAGGAACGGCTTCTCGGTGTCACGCGGCGGGGTCGGGATGGCCTCGTCGACGGCAGCCATGAGGCCGAGGAGCTTCTCGCCCCACTCCTTGTCGCCCTCGAGCGCCTTCAGCGCGGAGACGCGGACGACCGGCAGGTCGTCGCCCGGGAACTCGTACTCGGAGAGCAGCTCACGGACCTCGAGCTCGACGAGCTCCAGGATCTCCTCGTCGTCCACCATGTCGGCCTTGTTCAGGGCGACGACGATGTAGGGGACGCCGACCTGGCGGGCCAGGAGCACGTGCTCCTTGGTCTGCGGCATCGGGCCGTCGGTGGCGGCGACCACGAGGATCGCGCCGTCCATCTGCGCGGCACCGGTGATCATGTTCTTGATGTAGTCCGCGTGACCCGGGCAGTCGACGTGGGCGTAGTGACGCGCCTCGGTCTGGTACTCGACGTGCGCGATCGAGATGGTGATACCGCGCTGGCGCTCCTCAGGAGCCTTGTCGATCTGGTCGAAGGCCGAGGCCTCGTTCAGGTCCGGGTACGCGTCGTGCAGCACCTTGGTAATGGCGGCCGTGAGGGTCGTCTTACCGTGGTCAATGTGACCGATGGTGCCGATGTTGACGTGCGGCTTAGTCCGCTCGAACTTCGCCTTCGCCACGGGGTCCTCCTGGAGAGTGGTTCTGTACGCCTTACTCATCGGCGCCAGGTGATCTTTGCTGGAATGCCGGCCCCTCCGGGGCAACGGAGGGTTACTCCTGTTGCCCCAGAGGCTCCGGTGACAAGCCTAAAGCGTGTACTCGGGAGAGTTACTCGCCCTTGGCCTTCGCGATGATCTCCTCAGCGACGTTCCGGGGAACCTCGGCGTAGGAGTCGAACTGCATCGAGTAGCTGGCGCGACCCGAGGTCTTGCTGCGGAGGTCTCCGACATAGCCGAACATCTCCGAAAGGGGCACGAGGCCCTTCACGACGCGAGCACCGTGACGCTCCTCCATGGCCTGGATCTGGCCACGGCGGGAGTTGATGTCACCGATGACATCACCCATGTAGTCCTCGGGCGTGGTGACCTCTACGGCCATCATCGGCTCGAGGAGCACGGGAGAAGCCTTGCGCGCGGCCTCCTTGAAGGCCTGCGAGCCGGCGATCTTGAACGCGAGCTCGGAGGAGTCGACCTCGTGGTAGCCACCGTCGAGAAGCGTGACGCGAACGCCCGTCATCTCGTACCCGGCCAGGATGCCGAACTGCATGGCCTCCTGCGCACCGGCGTCGACCGAAGGGATGTACTCCTTCGGGACGCGTCCGCCGGTGACCTTGTTCACGAACTCGTACGCCGGACCGTCGGTCTCGGTGATGGGCTCGATCGCGATCTGCACCTTGGCGAACTGACCGGTACCACCGGTCTGCTTCTTGTGCGTGTAGTCGTGACGCTCGACGGCCTTGCGGATCGTCTCGCGGTACGCGACCTGCGGCTTGCCGACGTTGGCCTCGACCTTGAACTCGCGCTTCATACGGTCGACCAGCACCTCGAGGTGCAGCTCGCCCATACCGCCGAGGATGGTCTGGCCCGTCTCCTCGTCCGAGTGAACGTGGAAGGAGGGGTCCTCCTCCGCGAGACGCTGGATGGCGACACCCAGCTTCTCCTGGTCACCCTTGGACTTGGGCTCGATGGCGACCTGAATGACCGGCGCCGGGAAGTCCATGGACTCCAGGATGACCGGGTTCTTGTCGTCACACAGCGTCTCACCGGTGGTGGTCTGCTTCAGGCCCATGACGGCGACGATGTCACCGGCGCCCACCGCGTCGATCTCTTCACGCTTGTTGGCGTGCATGCGGTAGATCTTGCCGATGCGCTCCTTCTTGCCCTTGACGGAGTTCAGCACCGCAGTGCCGGCCTCCAGGCGGCCCGAGTAAACCCGGACGAAGGTGAGCTTGCCGAGGTGCGGGTCGCTCATGATCTTGAACGCGAGCGCCGCGAGCGGCTCGTCATCGGAAGGCTTGCGCTTCACGACGACCTCGGCGTCGCGGACGTCGTGGCCTTCGATGGCCTCGATGTCCAGCGGCGACGGCAGGTAGCGGACGACGGCGTCGAGCAGGGGCTGAACGCCCTTGTTCTTGAACGCCGTGCCACAGAACACCGCGGTGATCGTGGGCTCGCCCTTGCCCTTGCCGGAGCCGAGGATGATGCGACGGACGGCGGCGTGCAGCTGCTCCGCGGACGGCTCGTCGCCGTTCAGGAAGAGCTCCATGATCTCGTCGTCGTTCTCGGCGACGGTCTCGACCAGCTTGCCGCGCCACTCTTCAGCAGCCTCGGTGTGCGTGGCCGGGATGTCGACGACGTCGTACATCTCGCCCTTGGTCGCCTCGGCGGACCAGACGAACGCCTTCATCGTGACGAGGTCGACGACACCAGTGAAGTCGGCCTCGGCACCGATGGGGAGCTGCATGACGATCGGAACCGCGCCAAGGCGGTCCTTGATCATGTCGACGCAGCGGTGGAACTCGGCACCGGTGCGGTCGAGCTTGTTGACGAAGCAGATGCGCGGCACGCCGTAGCGGTCCGCCTGACGCCAAACGGTCTCGGACTGCGGCTCCACACCGGCGACACCGTCGAACACGGTGACGGCACCGTCGAGGACGCGGAGCGAACGCTCCACCTCGACGGTGAAGTCCACGTGACCCGGGGTGTCGATGATGTTGATGGTGTGGTCGACGTCCTCGAGCGGCCAGTGGCAGGTCGTCGCGGCGGACGTGATCGTGATGCCGCGCTCCTGCTCCTGCTCCATCCAGTCCATCGTGGCAGCGCCGTCGTGGACTTCACCGATCTTGTAAGACACACCGGTGTAGAACAGGATGCGCTCGGTGGTGGTCGTCTTGCCCGCGTCGATGTGAGCCATGATGCCGATGTTGCGCACCTTGGCCAGGTCAAGCGAAGTGGTAGCCATATCGGCTCAGTCTTCTCTCGGTCTCGATGTGGGTTGGGACTACCAGCGGTAGTGCGCGAAGGCCTTGTTGGACTCGGCCATCTTGTGCGTGTCCTCGCGCTTCTTGACGGCAGCGCCAAGACCGTTGGAGGCGTCGAGCAGCTCGTTCATGAGGCGCTCGGTCATGGTCTTCTCACGACGGGCGCGGGAGTAACCCACGAGCCAGCGGAGGGCCAGGGTCGACTGGCGACCCGGCTTGACCTCGACGGGGACCTGGTAGGTCGCGCCACCGACACGGCGGGACTTGACCTCGAGGGACGGCTTGACGTTCTCCAGCGCGCGCTTCAGCGTGATGACCGGGTCGTTGCCGGTCTTCTCGCGGAGGCCTTCCATGGCGCCGTAAACGATGCGCTCGGCGGTGGAGCGCTTGCCGTTCAGGAGGATCTTGTTGATGAGCGACGTCACCAGAGGAGATGCGTAGACCGGGTCGATGATGACCGGGCGCTTCGGGGCGGGGCCCTTACGAGGCATTCTTACTTCTCCTTCTTGGCGCCGTAGCGGCTGCGGGCCTGCTTGCGGTTCTTGACAGCCTGGGTGTCAAGCGCACCGCGGATGATCTTGTAACGAACACCCGGCAGGTCCTTCACACGGCCACCACGCACGAGCACGATCGAGTGCTCCTGCAGGTTGTGTCCCTCACCCGGAATGTAAGCGGTGACCTCGATGCCAGAGGTCAGACGCACACGCGCGACCTTACGCAGCGCCGAGTTCGGCTTCTTCGGGGTGGTCGTGAACACACGCGTGCAGACGCCGCGACGCTGGGGCGAAGCCTCAAGCGCGGGGGTCTTTGTCTTCTCGACCTTGTCCTGCCGGCCCTTACGGACCAGCTGCTGGATCGTAGGCACTACTTCTCCGGTTTCTGTGTGCCGTGTAGTGAAACTAACCTGGAACTCCCCCGACCCACGCGGTCGGGTGTGTCGAACGCTGCACGCTCTCACCAAGGTGAGGCAGGCGCAGATTGCGGTGTGTTCTTCCGGGCTCTCCGCGGGGTCTCATGCACACGCGGGAGCCAGGGCACACCCCAGGCACAAGGTCAGAGCGTACCTACCTCACAGAGGTAGGTCAAAACAAATGCCCAGCACGAAAACCCGCCGCGCGCAAGCGGGGAGCGGCCCGATCGGCCTTGTGCCCCGCCCCGGCGCCCTAAACTGACACCTTGCCCGGCGCGGGACGCCCGCGAGTCGATCAGCAGGGAGCAGGACATTGGGGACCGTGGCACCCGAGCCGACCACAGTCGACGCCCGTCCCCCGGCCCCGGGCCGACCCGCCCCGCGCAGACCGGGCATCCGCCGCACCACGCGTTTCCGCGGCCCGCTACTGGCCTTCCTGCTCACCTCGGGCGCCTTCTGCGCGGCCTGGGCGGCGCGCGGCACCTTCCCCCTCGGCAACACCGGCCGCGCCCTGAACGACCAGGCCAACCAGTACGTGCCCTTCCACCGGGCACTGTGGGACCTGGTCCACGGGCAGGCCGCCGGCGACCTGCTCTTCTCCTGGCGCGGCGGCTTCGGACAGCAGTTCCTGTCCGACTACTACACGTACCTCGGCAACCCGTTCTCGTGGCTGGCCGTCCTCGTCCCGCGCGCCCACGTCGACCTGGCCGTCTTCGCGATCACCCCGGTCACGATGGGCACCGCCGCCGCCGTGATGAGCGTCTACCTCGGCAAGCTGCACCCCGGGCCGTGGTGGCAGCGGGGCGTGCTCGGAGCCACGTACGGCCTGTGCGGCTGGGCGCTCAGCGACGCCTCGTACATCCCGATGTGGCTGTGGGGCCTGGTCGCGCTCCCCCTGCTCGGCATCGCCGTCGAGTGGTGCCTGGAGGAGCGGCGCTGGCCGGGCGTGGCTCTGCTGGTCGCCCTCGCCTGGTTCGGGAACTTCTACACCGCGATGATGGCGACGATGGCCGCCTGCATCCTGCTGGCCATCCGCCTGATCACGCATGACATGACCGGCCGGCAGCGGCTGCGCGCCGTGTGGCGGGCCGCGACGGCCGCCGGGACCGGGATCCTGCTCACCCTCCCGTTCCTCCTGCCGTCCTTCCTGTCCAGCGGGGCCGCGCAGCCCACCAAGGCCGCCGCGTTCGACCCCGTGCGCATCGAGGTCTTCCTCGCCGGCATGCTCCCGGCCACCCATCTGTGGGGCGGCCGCCCGCGCCTGTACGTGGCCTCGCTGGGCCTGATCCTGGCAGGAAGCTTCCTCCTCAACACGAGGATCGCGAAGCGGACCCGCCTGGTGTGGGCGGCCGCGACCCTGCTCGTGGTCGC
Organism: Streptomyces sp. MB09-01; assembly: GCF_033794505.1. Taxonomy (NCBI): domain Bacteria; kingdom Bacillati; phylum Actinomycetota; class Actinomycetes; order Kitasatosporales; family Streptomycetaceae; genus Streptomyces; species Streptomyces sp. MB09-01. The sequence goes on from NZ_JARAYQ010000077.1 coordinate 32,004, forward strand.
CTCCTTCCAGTTCCCGCCCACGCAGTTCGTGTGGCACGGGCTGGCGGTGCCCAACGGCAACCCGTACCGCGAGACCTTCGTCTTCAGCGGCATGGTGGTGATCGTCGCCTGGCTGGCGCTGGCCAATCGGCCGCGCCCCCTCCACCTGGCCCTGACCGCCGCCCTGCTGGTCGCGGCCACCTTCGTCCTGCGCCACACCGACGACTTCGGCGGCTGGACCTGGCACGCCGTCCTCGGCGGCGGGGCGGTCTCGCTGCTCGCGCTCGTCCTGCTCTCCCTGGGCGAGAAGCGCCGCGCCCTCGTCCCCCTGGCGGCCGCGCTGATGATCGGCGTCGTCTTCGCCGAGTCCACCGTCGCCGCGGCGAGCGCCGACGCGCGCCGGGCCCGCGAGCGCTGGGCCAAGCCGGTCCCCACCTCGAACCGGTCGATCACCGGCCACTTCGACGCGGTCCGCGGCGTGAGCGGCTGGCCCGCGTACCGCACCGACTCGGGCGCGCCCCAGACGGCGTACAACGACGCCCTCGCCCTGCGGGCGGAGGGCCCGCAGTACTACAGCAGCTACCTCCCGGAGGCCACGTACCGGGCCCTCGAGCCCCTCGGCTACGGCTTCAAGAACGACGGCCGGACCTTCTTCGGCGCGGACAACCCGGTGCTCGACGCGATCTTCTCGATCGGCGCGCGGGTCCGCCCGGGGTCCGCCCCGGGCACCTGGACCACCGCGAAGTTCCCCGCGCCCCCGCTGGTCACCGTCCGCACCGGCCCGTACGCCTCCCCGAACCCGGGCGGGAGCGTCTACGCACGCCAGGAGAACGTCCTGGGCGCGACCGTCTACGAGGTCCCCCAGGTCGCCCGCGCGGGCAGCGCCGCCGAGCAGACGTACGCCGCCCGGTGCACCCCCGGCACCGAGGCCTACTGGTACTCCCCCGCCCTCTACGGGACCCTCGAAGCCGGCGGCGCCCAGCAGCGGCTGGAGGACGAGATGACCGGAGTCGTCCCGCTCGGCCCGGTCCCCGCCTCCGGCAGGATCGACGTGACGGTGCGGACGCAGACCAAGGACGCCACCGCCGGCGACCACCCGCTGGGCTGCCTGAACCGCGCGGACCTCGACACCGCGGTCCGCCGCCTCACCACCACCGGCGCCACGAAGGTCACCACGGGCGGCCACTCCATCACGGCCACCCTCCCCCGGGGCGCCACCGGCACGGCCGTCCTGGCCCTGACCGACATCCCTGGCTGGCAGTGCTCGGCCCCGGCGAAGAGCTTCCACGGCCTGCTCGCCGTGGACATCCCCCCGGGCACCCGCAAACTCTCCTGCACCTTCACCCCCAAGGGCCTCACCCCGGGCCTGGCGGGCGGCGTGCTCGGCGTGATGGTCCTCGTCGGCGTCACGGTGACGGCCCTGCGCCGCCCGCCAGGCCCGGGGTGAGGCCCTTGGGGGTGAAGGTGCAGGAG